>CALKIP010000336.1 GCA_937995995.1 uncultured bacterium | reverse complement strand
AGTGCGCCGCCCAGGAATCGAACCTGGAACCTTGGGATTAAGAGTCCCCTGCTCTGCCGATTAAGCTAGCGGCGCGAAATTGTCAAAACTGGACGCCGTGGCGTCCGGTGCGGCCGAACCGACCGCGTGTCGCACTGTCGCCCAAGACGACCCTGGCGACCAAGGGGTGAGCGACCGGAATCGAACCGGCGACCTCCAGGGCCACAACCTGGCGCTCTAACCGACTGAGCTACGCCCACCGTAACTTGCGACCCGTTTGCGACAGGCCTCGAGGCGCGCCCGATAGGATTCGAACCTATGACCCGCGGCTTAGAAGGCCGCTGCTCTATCCAGCTGAGCTACGGGCGCACAAGCGAGCCCGGGCGACGTCCCCGGGAGATCGGGGCGCTCGGATTCGAACCGAGGACCTCCTGCTCCCAAAGCAGGCGCGCTAACCGGACTGCGCCACGCCCCGCTGAGAGCCTATAATGATAACCAAAGACTCCCGGCTGGTCAACCCCTGGTGGCGATTCGGCCGAGATTCGCAATCAGGGCGCGGAAGGCCCGTGCACGATGGCTACGTCGCTGCTTCTCTTCAGGGGAAGCCTCACCAAATGTAACACCGAGGTCGGGAAGGAGGAAGAGGGGGTCGTAGCCGAAGCCGCCCTGTCCACGTGGCTGGTGTGCGATTTGGCCGGCGCAGGTCCCGAGCGCCGTCACGGCGGGCCCGCCCGGGAACGCGAGAGCCGCGGCACATACGTAATGGGCCGAGCGCGCCTCAGTCGGCACGTCGGCCAACTTCTCGATGAGGAGTGCGTTGTTGGCCTCGTCGAGCGCGCGCCCGCTCAGATCGAGTCGAGAGGAGAAGCGCTTGCTGCGTACTCCCGGGGCCCCTCCGAGGGCGTCAACGGCGAGGCCGGAATCATCGGCGAGGGTGGGCAGCCCGGTGCGCTCTGCAAAGTAGAGCGCCTTGGCCCTGGCGTTTTCCTGGAAGGTATCATGGATCTCGATCCCCTCCTCTTCCGGCGCGGGCTCGATCCCGAGGTCGTGGAGGCCAAGGATCTCGTACGTCGCGCGTGCGGCGAGGATCTCGCGCACCTCCCGCAACTTGTCGGCGCTGCGGGTGCCCAGGACGAGGCGTATGCGATCAGGCACGGAGCGCGTCGCGCTGACGTCCCACCAGGTCTTCGATCCCGGCCAGGCCGAGGTCGATCAACTCGTCGAGTTGACGACGGCTGAAGGTCTGCCCCTCGGCGGTGCCCTGGACCTCGACGAGCGATCCGTCCTCGAGTGCGACGATGTTCATGTCGACGTCCGCGGCGACATCCTCGGAATAATCGAGGTCGAGGCGCGACTCACCGCCCACGATGCCGACGCTGACGGCGGCGACGAGCTGTCGCAAAGGGCTTCGCTCCAGCCGTCCCTGGTCGACGAGCCATCGGCATGCGTCCTCGAGGGCGACGGCGGCGCCGGTGATGGAGGCGGTTCGCGTTCCGCCGTCGGCCACGAGTACGTCGCAGTCGACGAGGATGGTCCGCTCACCGAGCGCCGCGAAGTCGACGGCAGCCCGGAGTGCGCGCCCGATGAGGCGCTGGATCTCCTGCGTCCGCCCCCCGACGCGGCCACGCTCCCTGCCGGTCCTCTGGTGTGTCGCCCGGGGGAGCATGGCGTACTCTGCAGTGACCCAGCCGAGCCCGGCACCCTTGCGCCACTCCGGCACGCCTTCCTGGACGGTCGCGGTACAGAGCACCTTCGTCTGCCCCGCGGTGATCAGGCAGGAGCCCTCGGCATAGGGCGCGACGCCGCGCTCGAGGGTAACCGATCGCAGCTGGTCCGGCCCGCGATCGGTGCGCGGGGAGGGGGCCTGGGTCATGGCTGCTCGCTCCGGATCTTGTGCACGAGTGCCGTGGTAGATCTGCCGTCGAGATACGGTAGGATCATCACGCGTCCACCCGCGGCCTCGACCTCGGCCTTTCCGACCACATCCTCCACCTGGTAGTCGCCACCCTTGACGAGGACATCCGGGAGGAGCGCCCGGATGAGGTCACGCGGGGTGTCCTCGTCGAATAGGGTGACGGCATCCACGCACGCGAGTGAGGCGACGACGTGGGCACGATCCATTTCGTCGTTCAGCGGACGACCGGTGCCTTTCAGCCGTCGGACGGAGGCATCGGTGTTGAGCCCGAGCACGAGCACATCGCCGAGTTCCCTTGCGGCGTGGAGGTACTCCACGTGTCCGCGGTGCAGCAGGTCGAAGCAGCCGTTGGTGAAGACCACCGTTCGGTCCCTGGGGCGGCCGAAGCGGCTGACCAATGCCTCTCGCGTGAGGATCTTCTCTCCCGCCGGCGTCGGTCTCGTCATGGTGCGCTGGCGTTGGGCAGGTCTTTCAGGTCCGTACCACGGATCTCTGCCAGGATCTCACCCGCCCCCTGCTCCAGCAGGGAGTGCGCGAGCCCTCGGCCGATGCGTTCGGCTTCGGCCAACGGCCCGGAGGCATCGCCTCGAAGAAGTGGATCCCCCCCGATCGCCGCGACGAGACCTTCGAGCCTCAGCTCTCCATCCGCGATTTTGGCAAGTGCGCCGATGGGGATCTGGCAGCCGCCTTCCAACTCGCGGAGGAACGCTCTCTCGGCGGCAGTCGTGGCCGCCGTCGGGGCGTGATTCAACGGCGCGAGCAGTTCCCGGATACGGGTGTCGTCCTCTCGGATGGCGACGCCGAGCGCTCCTTGTCCGACGGCCGGCAGCCAGGTGGGCGGATCGAGGACCTCGCCGACCGCAGACTCCATGCCCAGGCGCAGGACGCCGGCTCGGGCCAGGAGCACGCCGTCGTAGCCCCCTTCTCTCAGCCGCGCAAAGCGTGTGTCGAGATTGCCACGCAGGTCCCGAACGCGGAAGTCCGGCCGGTAGTGGAGAAGTTGTGCCCGACGCCTCAGAGAGCTCGTTCCGATGATGGCACCTTCGGGGAGATCCGCGAGGGTGGTCGGCCGGTCCGGCCCCGGGAGGAAGACATCCCGGGGGTCCTCCCGCTCCAGGACCGCCCCGAGTCCCAGCCCTTCCGGCAGTCGGGTGGGCACGTCCTTGAGCGAGTGGACGGCCGAATCCACCTCGCCCGACAGCACGGCGCGGTCCAACTCCTTAGTGAAGAGTCCCTTGTCGCCGATCTTGGCCAGGGGGACGTCGGTGATCCGGTCCCCGGTCGTGTGGAGGATCCGGATCTCGACATCGAGACCCGGATGTACACCCTCCAACTTCGCCTTGACGTGCTCGGCCTGCCAGAGCGCGAGCCGACTGCCACGGGACCCGATACGAAAAGTCATGTCTCGGCCGGCACCTTTTCCCGTGTCTCCGCCTTGGCGGCGACCACCGGCTCCGGGATATCGGACGGCCGTCCGCGGAAGATCATCTTGAGCAGCGGCGGTGCGATGAACGTCGTCAGCATGACCATGATCAGCACGGCGCTGAAGACCTCGGACGACAGGATTTCGTTTCGCAGGCCGATGTCAGCAAAGATGAGCCCTACTTCACCACGCGGCACCATTCCGACGCCGATCGCCATGTGGCTCATCTTGACCTTCCCCCACCCGACCGTGTAGCCGCTGATCACCTTACCGACGACAGCGATCAGGACGAGAATGCCGCCGACCGCAAGGACGGCGGGGTTGAAGGTCGGGCTTCCGGGGATGAAGAGCGACACGTCAACGGACGCCCCGACGGAGACGAAGAAGATCGGGGTGAAGATGTCGGAGACCGGCTCGGTCTTCTCGACGATCGCATCGAACTGGTTGGTCGAGCTCAACACGATGCCTGCGGCGAAGGCGCCGATGATCAGCGCGGAGCCGGCGAGCCCGGCGAGTGCCGCGACGAGGAGCGCGAAACTCACCGCGCTGACGAGGAGCACGCCGCGCACACGCATCTTGTCGACGAGCCCAAAGAGTCGCGGCGCGACCGCGTTGCCGATGATGACCGCCACGACCAGGAAGCCCACCGCGACGGCGAACTTCATGGCGATGCCGAAGAGCGAGAGGGCGGCACCGGCGGCGAGCCCCGAGACGATGGCCAGGATTACGAGGCCGATGATGTCGTCCAGGACCGCCGCGCCGATGATGACGCGGGCCTCTGGCGTGTGCATCCGCCCCAGGTCGTTGAGCACGCGCGCGGTGATACCAACGGATGTGGCCGTGAGCGTGGCACCGATGAAGATCGCGACCAACGTGTCACTGATTCCCTCGGCATGGATGCCGATATCGGGCTGGGCGATCATCCAGTAGGCGAAGCCGAGGAGGAACGGCGCCACCACACCGACCATGGCCACGAGCGTCGCCGAGGGCCCGACCCGGAACATCTCCTTGAGGTCGGTCTCGAGTCCGATCTCGAAGAGCAGGAGCGCGACACCGATCTCGGCGAGCAGGGTGATCGTCTCGTTGATCGGTCCGCCGGACGGAATGATGGCGAGGACACTGCCGCCGAGGATGACGCCGGCGATCAGCTCACCGAGTACGGCCGGTTGGCCGATCCGCTCGGCGAGCTCGCCGAACACCTTGGCGGCGAGGAGCATCGCGACGAACACCAGGAAGAAGTGCTCGATCCGTGCACCATCACCGGCGGGGGCCGCTGCCATGATGAATGGCGCGATCACGAGGAGCGGAATCAGCCGCAAGCTCCAGCGCTTCATGAGGTTTTCCTTGGCTTGATCAGGTTCGACATGCCACTGCGGCTCGATGCGCCGCCCGAAACCACGAGCCGGCCGCCACCGAATCACGCATTGGACCTACCATTGAGACCGGGCGCCGTCCACGATGGCCTGCTTGAGCTCCTCGATGGCATCGGCCCAGCCGTCAACGTCACTCTGCGAGGCGAGGAGGTACGACCCTCGTCCCGTCACACCACTCGACTCCCAGATGATCACATTGCGCTGAACGTCGATGATCTCGACGGCCACGGTGATCTGCACCTGATGCTCGAGCACCTGGGGAGCACGTTCGTTCGAGCCAGCGCGGACGTTCTGCGCCACATCGTCGTAGCGAACGATGCGGCCGCGGACGATGGCATCCGCCACCTCCCGCCCCGCGGGGCGGACGCCAAAGGCGTCGGGGAGCTCCTGGAGCAGTTCCTGGTAGATCCGATCCTGTAGCTCGAACTGTGTGGTCTGATTCTCGAACGGCTCGATGAAGATGGTGCGGACCGAGGCTGGAAACCCGCCCCCCCCCTGGAAGCCGTAATTGCACCCCAGGGTGAGGAAGAGGCCGGCGAGCGCGAACAGGTTACGGCCCACCCGGCGTCCAGATGTCGGGAGAAAACGATTCAACACGCTCGACATCGTCCAGTTCCAGCGTCAGCTCCGTGAAGGCGGCCCAGTCGCGGTACACGGCCTTTTTCGGCAAGCCGTGGGGCGCCTGGCCCTCCAGCTCTACGGTGTACCGGTGGCCATCCGCGCGGTTCCACTCGGCCCGGCGCACCCGCCCGTCCTCGAGGCGGAAGCTCCACCGTCCGTCGTCGCCCTGGTACTCCAGCCTGGTGGTGCTCCCGTCGCGCCGTGTTCCGACCAGCGTGGCGCCCATGGGCGGGCGGAATACCCCGAGCACGCTCCAGAGGAGTGGGACGGGGGGCACGGCCGCCGGCGAGACCGAAGGCGGCAGTCTCAGCTCGCCATCCACGACGGCCGCACTGAGGTAACCCTCTCCACGCGGTCCGAAAAGATCGAGCCGCGCGCGATACGGTCCCTGAACCCTGGCCGCGCCGCGCCCGGAGAAACGCGCATCGGGCTCGCGAACATTCCAGTCGAAGAGGATCTGGAGGGGCACGTCGTCAGGCGCCGTTGCCTGAACCGCCTCGACCTCGAATTGGCGAACGATGGGCTGCGCGGGCCCGTCGGTGCGTGTGGCGCAGGCGACGGTAATCCCTGCGAGCAGAGCAACGATGCCGAACTTGGCTGCCATGGGTTCTTGAAAGTTTGCAGTATACCCCGCCCCGGATCGGCCGTCAAGGCGAAGAGGCGTCAGTAATTGTAGCCGAAGAAGAAGTCCAGGAACGTGTCCCCGAACATAGCACCGCTGTCCAGATACACGGGCGGCGGGCTTCCGATCCGATAGCGTCGTCCCAGATCGAGCCGCAGCACGAGCGGCGGTGCGATGGCGGCCCGGAGTCCGGCGCCGTAGCTGCCCCAGATTCCCACGGGGTCCGTATCTTCGAGCCAGCTCGATCCGGCATCCAGGAACAGGGCGCCTTCCACGCCAGGGATGCGGAATCTTCCGATGGGGAGTCGCATCGAGAGGTCGTCCGCGACGGAAAAGCGCCACTCCTGGTTGACCAGCGCGACTCGGGAGCCGCCAAGTGAACGCCGCGGGTAGCCGCGCAGCCGGTGAGAGCCGCCGAGGATCGCGCGGCCCGGGATGGTTCCCTCGCTGAAGAAACCGTAGCCACGCACTGCGTAGGCACTGCGCGTCGCCAGGCGGTGGTAGCGGCGGTAGTCGGCCGAGAGAGTGTAGCGTTCGAGGGTCGCATCGCGATCGACCCGCTCCCCGGTTGCGCCGATCGGAGCGCGGCATGAGAAGCAGGAAGAGAATCCAACCGAGAGGTTGTAGCGCTCACCATCGATCGGTCCGGTCTCGACCCAGAGCGTGTTGTCCTTCGCGTAGGAGAGATAGTTGCTCGCGAGCAGCCCCGACCGCGTGAGATCTCGCTCGGCGTCGAGGTCGCCGGGTCCGCCGCCCGCGTCGAACCCGCCCAGGTCGAGTCGATCGCTTCGCTCGATGCCGAAGTGGACCTCGAGTCGCTTGTAGCGCGAAAACGGGTAACTCGCGACGAAGTACCCGCCGTAGGTCTCCTCCTGGAAGAGATCGCGGAAGACATCCCGGAACCGGCCCTGGAACCGAAAGACGCCGGCGCCGAAGTTCAGGCGCCGCGACCGATTGAGGTAGATGAGGCTCCCGCTGAAGGTGTCGATCAGGTCCTGGACGCTCTCGGCCTGAATCGCTGAGACGCCGCCGAAGAGGAGGTGGTCGCCAAGCATGTCGCTGGCCAGAACCTGGACGCCCTGTGCGGCGCCGATTCCCGGCGCGATCATGGCGTCGCCTCCGGCCACATCGAACGAGACCTTGCGCCAGGTATCGTAGGGTCTGGCCTCGGCCCGCTCGAGTGTCGGCGCATCGAGGTCGACCCAATCCCACCCCGCATCGTCGCCCGGCACCGGTCCACCCTCCGGCTCGATCCGTGGCGCGAAGAGCGTATCCTCGCTCAGGGCCAGCCGATAGATTCTGTAGGTCCCGTCGGTGAATGCGGAGAAGACGAGTCCATCGTCGCCGGGGTACCATTCGGACGCGAGAGCGCCGCCGATGAGTGAAGTGATGCGCCGGCCGTACCCCTCGGTATCGATCGTGTAGAGATCCGGCGTCCCCTCCCGGTCGGAAGTGAAGGCGATCCTGTCGCCGGAGTGGGACCAGCGCGGCGCGCGATCGACCCACGGCCCCCGGGTGAGCGGTCGAATCTCACCACTCACGGCGTCCAGGAGGTAGAGGTTGCTCGCACCCTCGACCCCGTAGGGGGTGCGGTCCGAGGCGAAGACGATCTCCCGCCCGTCGGGTCCCCAGTCGGGGTCCTGGTCCCGGTAGCGGTCGTCGGTCAGCCGGGTCCGCTGCTGGGTGTCGAAGTCGAGGATGTAGAGGTCGGAGTAGCCCGCGGTGGAGAGCCCCTCGAAGACGATGCGCCTGCCGCCGGGGTGCCAGCTCGGCGAACGGATCCCGACCAGATCGGGCCACTGGTAGCGCCCCACGGTGCGCTCGGATTCGATGTCCCAGAGGACGAGTGCATCACGCTGGAGGTACTTCGACACGAAGGCGACGACGCCCGAGTCGTGGATGTCGATCCGGGACTCGGTTGCGTTGAAGGACTCGAACTCCGCGGTCTTCTCGCCCTCGAGGACCCGGCTCACCGTGGGCTCCCCCTTCTCCAGGATGGCGCGGTACAGGCTCGTGTAGCCACTCCGACCGGAGAGGAAGAAGAGGTGCGCAGCGGAGTCGGCGGGGTCCACGTAGAGTGCGGGATTGATGTTGCCGCCGGCGCCGTAGACGACGGGCACACCGGCCACGTGCGGTGGTGACCTCTCACCGTACACCGGAAAATATCGACGCTGGAGCGTCGCCTTCCACTCGCGGCTCAGCCGGTCGAGCTCGACACCGACGACGGCTTCGAGGGTTTCCTCGAAGGAGCCGTACTTCCAGAACTCCTCATAGAC
>CALKIP010000335.1 GCA_937995995.1 uncultured bacterium | reverse complement strand
CTGTAAGCCACGCAATACTCGAGTCTCGGTTCGAAGCGGAGGATCGGCGCGCGCCGATCCTCCGCCTTTTCTTGGGTCGGTGTGGCGGCTCGGCTCGGCCCCCATCGAGGCGACGGTCGCAGAACGCGATACGGTGACGGTTCGCGGTGATGTGTCTACCAAACGGTCGCCAACTGTGGACAAATCGTTCGTCTGCCGATAGTTTTCTGCCCCTACACGAGGATCAACCCTAGCCAGATCGATCGGCCGGACCGTAGCGGATGCCATCCACCTGGTGGCGATTCGGTGGGGCCGAAGGTGTACGAGTACGACTCGCGTCGGGTCTTCCGTCGGGTACGTGTCGCGGGCCCAACGGTGAGTCGTATCATGGACCGTCGCATCGGTCACCCGTGACGGAGGACCGGCGGGTGCAAGGGCCCGCGGGTGAGCCCATGGAGGTATCTCGATGAGCGAAAGTCCGATCCGCGAGCTCGAGCCGGTCGCCACGTTCGCCGCCATCGCCCGCGCCCTCACCGAGTCCCTCGAGCTGTCCGAGGTGCTGCGCCGCATCGCCTCCGAGATGCTCGCCTTGACGCAGGCGCAGGGTGTCAGCGTCATCATGCCGCGTGGAGAGGAGGCGGAGTTCGTCGCGCACGAGTCGCCCCCGCCGCATTCACGCATACCGGTCGGCTACCGCTTCCGTCCCCCGCAGGATCTGGAGGCCCAACTCTCCGGTCGCCGTGAGCCGCTGACGATCCTCAATCTCCACGCATCACCGCTGATCCCCGAGGACATCAAGGCACAGATCGAAGCACGGGACCTGATCCTGGTCCCGCTGCGCGTGGATGCCGAGCTGCACGGCGTGCTGGGCATTGCCTTCAATGAGTTGCCGGAGCAGATGCGGTGGGACCCGGCGCTGCTGCGGGCGGTCGGTGATCAGGCGGCCGTCGCGATCCGCAACGCGCAGCTCTACGAGTCCGAACGTGCCGCGACCGAGCGGCTGGTCCAGGCGGAGCAGCTCTCCACACTGGGCAGGGTCGTCGCACGGGTCGCGCACCAGCTCAACAACCCGCTCACCACGGTCCGGCTGCTGGCCGAGAGTCTGGAGGTCGAGCCGCTGACCGACGTCGCGCGCGACCACGTCCGCTCGCTGACCCAAGAGGCCCAGCGTGCGGGGATGGTGGTGCAGGACCTGCTGCTCTTCGCGCGCAAGGGACGCCGCGCGTTCAGCGCCGTCGACGTCGCCGAGGTGGTGCACGAGGCGATCGTCGCGAAGCGGAGGCGGCTCGCGGGCGACGGCATCACGCTCGAAGACGACGTCGCGCCCGAGCTGCCCCTCGTCCACGGCGACGGCCGCGCGCTGCGCCAGGTGATCGCGAACCTGGTGGACAACGCGGCCCACGTGCTGCGCGGCCTGCCCGACGAGCGGCGCATTGCGATCCGGGCCGTGCGGGACGGCGATGGCGTGTCTCTGCACGTGGAGGACTCCGGGCCGGGGATCCCGCCGGATCTCGCGGCGCGCATCTTCGAGCCGTTCTTCACCACGAAGCCGATCGGCGAGGGGACGGGACTGGGGCTCGCGATCGCGAAGGAGATCGTCGAGGTCCACGACGGGACGCTCGAAATCGGCCGCTCCTCGCTCGGCGGCGCCGCATTCCGGATCCGGCTGCCGGCCATGCCGGCGGATGCGGAGTTCGAAGCGCCAGCCGTCGCGGCGGAGCCGGAGCCCGCCGCTGGGGCGGGTACGGAGCTCGTGGATGGTCGGCCGGTGCGCGTGCTCGTCATCGACGACGAGACGGAACTCCAGCGCGCACTCGGTCACGTGCTCCGGTACCTGGGCTGCGAGACGACCTCCGCACTCGACGGCGAGCAGGGCTTCGCCCTCGCCCGTGACGGTGCCTACGACCTCGTCCTCTGTGACATCCGCGTGCCCGGCCTCGATGGGCCGGAGCTCTACGAACGCTTCGCCGCCGAGGCGCCGGCCGTGACACGGACGATCGCCTTCATGACCGGCGATAGCTTGAGCGACGAGATCCGCGCCTTCCTCGCCTCGACCGGCCGACCCGTCCTCGCCAAGCCGTTCGGCCGCACACAGCTCCAGGAGCTTCTCCACTCCGTACGCGCCGGCGGCTGATGGCACGCGAAGTGGATCCTGCCGTGGCCCCCGCCCTCGACGCGGCGCTGCCGCCGTTCGACGATGCGCTGTGCCTCGAGGGTGCGGCGACACAGGCCTCTTTCGCCCTCGCCGGCCGCCGCGCCGTCGTCGTCGGCCACGAGGATCGGGGCATCGACGAGATCCGTGTGCACCCGCTTCGCGTCATCAGCGGTCTGCGCCACGAGTCCGCACCGGCGCACGCCGTCAAGGTCACGCCGATCGGCGTCGAGCGGCGGATCCGCACCGCCACGGGCGACGACGTCGTCGAGCGGATCTTCGTGCCCCGCGACTTCCCCGCCGCGATCCTCGAATGGCACGCGCCCGCCGGCGCGGAGCTCTCCCTCACCTGGCGGGTCGACCTGCGCCACGTGGAGGGTGCGCCGGAGACTGCGTCCGGACCGGAGCGGGGGGCCGCCCTTCAGCAGCAGCGGGATCGCGTGCCCGACCCGGAACGAGAGCGCGGACCTCAGCCCGGGGAGGCGGCCGAATCGAAGCGAACGAATGCTCCCGGGCCGCTCCACTGGGAGCGTGAAGGGCGCATGGTCCGCGTACGGGCCGGAGCGTCCGGCCACGCGGCCGTGCTGGCGCTGAGCGCCGAGCCGGACGAGTGGACAGTCGGAGATGTCGCCGGGGATGAGTGGACCGTCGAAAATGCGGCCGCGAACGTGGCCGACAATGCTTCCGGTGACGCGCCCGGCGATGCACGCGCCAACGCTCTCGATGACACACGGGGTGGCGCTCGCGGTGATGCACCCGTCCATGCGCCCGAGACTTTCGGCGCGGCACTCGCCGTCCGGCTCCGACTCCGCCTCTCCGCGGGCGAGTCGGTGCGCCTCACCGTCGTCGCGACGACCGGGGGCGACGACGCCCTCACGGCATCGCTGGGTGCGCTACGTCCCGACGCCCTCGTCCATGCCCGGCGGGCCGCCATGCGTCTCCTGCAGCGGGAGCGGCTCGCACTCGTCGCCCCCGACGATCGTTTTGGCAACGCACTGGCCTGGGCGCGGTACCGGCTGGACACGTACCGCGCCGAACTGCCGGGGCTCGGGCGCACGCTCGTGGCGGGGTACGGCGTCACGGGTGATCGGTTGGGGATGGCCGCGGCGGCCGGGGAGGGTGGTCCCGGAATGCAGGGATCGGGCGAGACCCGTACTGACGCCCATGCTCGCGCCACATACGATGGCAGCGTTGCCGCCAGGACGGCGCTCGCGGCGCTCGCCTGTGGTGACTTCGATGCCGCCATCGACGTGATCCGCTTCCTCGGCGAGCGACAGATGCCGTCCGGCAGGATCCCGAGCCGGGTGGTGCCGATCGGGGATGAGGAAGGCACCGCCCCGGACGCGACACTCCTCTACCTCCTCCTCGTCGCCCGCTACCTGGCGTGGACCGGGGATACGAGTCTGGTCCGCGAGGCGTGGGGGCGTGTGCGGCAGGCGTACGCCTGGTGCTTCGCGGACCGTGGCGCCAAGGATGCGGGAACCGACGGCGAAGTGCTGCGTGAGGCCGTGCGCCGCGAGCTCGCCACGACCGCCAAGAGCACAGGCTTCCCACTGCATGAGGAAGCGGAGGCGGCCGCACCATCGTCCGAGGAAGGTTTGGTCTGGCTCGCGGGCCCGGCGTACGTCGCGGGACGCAGCGAGGAGGGCTTCCGCAACTGGCAGGAAGACGTTTTCGCATGTTTCGACGGTGCCCGGGGCGCCTGGGGCGGCAGGGTACGCGACGAGGCCGCCGGAAGCGCGAGCGCGGCGGACGGCGGCGCGGCGTTCGCCGATGATGCGGCCATGACCGCATCCGTCGTCTCGACGTTCGTCCACGGCATGCTCGGCGCGGAGCCGGACGCGGAGAAGGGCCGGCTCCGCCTGCGGCCGCAGATCCCGGATGTCTGGGACCGGCTCGATGTGAAGCACCTCCGCATCGGCGACACCTCCATCGACCTGGCCTACCGCCGTGATGGCGACCGGCACATCTTCCGCCTCGACCAGACGAGTGGCGCGGTGCCGGTGACGCTGGTCTTCGAGCCGATGATCGCCGCGCGACGCCTCGTTGCTGCACGAATCGACGATCAGCCGGCGGAGCTCGACCCCCGTCCCCGCGGCGAGCGGATGCTGGTGCCCGTCCAGATCGCACTCGATGCACCGCGCGTGGTCGAGCTCGACGTCGCCCACGACCTGGGTCCGCAGCCGGGCGGGCTTCGGGTGTGGAGGCAGTAGGGCGCGCAGTTTCGCATGGGGTGCGCCCTACCGCTCCCGTATCACGCCTGAGAGCTTCCCGTCCGAGCCGCCCCGATCCGGACGTTGCTTCTGTGGACGCGCGGGTGCTGTACTCCCCCACCGGCTCACCCTCATGGACCTGCATCGAACGAGAGGTATCGAAATGGCGCACGAAGCCCCCTCGTCGGTACTGATCCGTTGTTCGACGCTGCTCACCGTTCCGGTCACATGCCTGACGGTCCTCGCCTGTGGTGTTGGCGAGAGGGCTGCGTGGTGCCCGCCGGCCGCGGAGGGCGTGACGGTCGTCGCCAATGTGGGGGACGGAGTGTGGGCCGCCGAGGGCCTCGAATCGCGTCTTGTCGAGCTGTGGCGCGTCGGTGGAACGAGGGAGGGACAGGAACTCGGGCAGCCGATTGCGGTCGTGGCGAGCCCGGGCGGAAGAGTCGCGGTTCCGGATTTCATGCTGGGCGAGGTCGTGGTGATCGAGCCGGATGGGACGTGGCTCGGCGCGTGGACGCGGCAGGGGGCGGGGCCCGGTGAGGTACGGGCGCCGGTCGCCGCGGCATGGGATGGCGACGATCGTCTGGCGGTCTTCGACATCATGACGCCGAAGGTCGCCTACGTCGGAGCCGATGGGCCGGTGGGCGAGGACCTGCGCGTCGAGCCGTCGTTCACGGTGCCGGTCGTCAACTCCGGGCAGTTCGACTGGGCCGCCCTTCGTGCTGATGGGACCGTCTACCTCCAGCCCGCGGCTGTGAGCATGACCTCCGGTGCGTCGCAGCGGGACGACGTGTCACTGGTTCTGGCGCTTGCGCCGGGTGCTTCCGTCGTGGACACTGTGGCGCGAGGGACGTGGGTGCCGATCGGCGGCGATGGACCGTTCGCGAACTGGCACGCGCCGGGGTGGCCGCGGCTCACGGCGGCGCTCGGAGGCGGGCGCGTGGCGGCCGGTGGAGACGTCGCCGAATACAGGATCGTGATCCACGATGCGGGCGAGCGGGGCCCGGTGCAGATCTGCCGCGACGCCCGCCCGCTTCCAATGAATGACCACGAGCTTGGGCGGGACCTCGGTCCGGAGTTGCGTGAGCTGGCTGATGCGCTACGCGACGCGCGCCGGCCGGACACGCCGGCTGCGTTCGGCCGACTCGTTCTCGGGACGCACGGTCGGCTCTGGGTCCAGCGTGAGCGTGCCGGACCGGCCGATCCCGCGATCTACGGCCCCGCCGGCGGGGAGTGGGACGTCTTCGATCCCGACGGCCGCTACCTGGGCGCCGTACAATCACCCGAACCGGCACACCTCATGGCCGCCCGGGGTGACACCGTCTGGGCACTCGAGTTCGGCGATTTCGACGAGGCGTGGCTGGTGGCCTACAGGCTGGAGACGGCGCGGTGAAACGACGGGTGCGATGACATAGAACATCACGCAAGACCGGCACGCGAGTGTGCTCACGGTGTTAGGCGCCATCCGTGGGCAGACGCGGCAACAAAAAACGGAGCCCCCGGTCGGGGGCTCCGTCGTCGGTATCGATTGTCTTTGGACTCGCTCAGCTCGCGGCCAACCAACCGCCGGCGCTGCGGAGTTCGCGCAGCTTCGCGGGCCGATCGCCCACGGCCGTGCGGACGATCGAGCGCGACAGGGTGATGCGCTCTTCGTCCGTGAGACGATCCACCACCGCGATGGGGGCGCCGTAGCGCAGGAGCAGTCGCTTTGCGTCCCGTGCCACACTATCGTCCATCGGGGCCCTCCATTGTCAGGGGAATTTCCAGCAGGGCCAATGTACGGCTTGGCGGGCGTTTCGGCAATGTTGATGGTTGCTGAACACCGGGGTGGCGCCTTTCTCCGGCGGCGCGGCGGCCCTCCGCGACCATCGGGCCAGCGATGAGGGGTGGGGCTCTCGACTCCCCTGCCCTCGGCTCAGCATCCTCGCGTGTGATACCAGACGCGGGGGCGGTGATGCTCGTCCAGGTACTCGATCCAGGCGATCCGCTCCCGGGTTTCCATTGACTCGCCCGTGCATGCGTCATCGGGAGTCACGATCCGCACCCTCATCCATCGGCCGTCGACCTCGAGCGGCTCCATGCGGTAGTCGAAAGCGGGGCCGCCCGAGTAGGGGCTGAGTTCCAGTTCGAATCCGGTCCGCTCCCCTCCCGGACGCTCGTGAAACGTGCCAGGGGTTGCAGGATCGCGGAAGAACAGCGGGCGTTCGGGGAGTACCTCTGGCCAGAGCAGGAGTCGTGTGCGCTTCTGGTCCGCTCTCACCCAGCCGCGGCGATAGGTCGGGCCGGCGGTGCCGTAGATCACGCGGATCCACTCGCCGTCATGGCCGATGGAATCGACAGGTAGTCCCAGGATCTCGTAGTCGAACTCGAGGGCGTTGCCGTCCACTCCATCCTCGGCGATTTCCAGTTCGTATTCCCAGATGAACGGCTCGGGGAGCTGGAAGATGAAGCGCCCGACGACTGGTGCCCCGGCCGACGCATCGCGGTGGATCACCAGCGTGTCGGCCGTGGGCAGCTCCACGCCCGGCGCCGCCCAATCCGCGAAGGCGACGATCCCCACGCCGTAGTCGTGGGCACTGCCCGCGGCCGCATCCTGCGCCGCGAGCGGGGTCGGGTGCGGGAGTGCCGCCGCGAGGGCGAGGAAGTGCGCTGCAGCGGCTCGAAGGATCCAGGCCGCTTTTCGCTTGTGCGGAGCTGGCGAAGTCTCTCCCGTGGCAGAGCCGTCCGGGCGGCTCATCGGATCTCCCATATCAGGCCTTTGGTTTTGCGATGCGGTGCATCCGGACGTGCTCGACCTCGAACCCGTCCTTCCACACGCCCAGAATGTAGTCACTTCCGATCTCGCGGACCTCCAGCCCCACGGGCGTCTCGACCGTGCCGAGCCACCGGCCGTCGCCATCGAAGACGGACCAGGACTGCGGCCGCTCCTCGCGCTCGGTGGGTGTCGCGTAGTCCCGGACCCAGAGCATGCCTTCGGCATCCATGATCAGCGCGTCGAGTGCCGGCATCGTCTCGGGGTATGGCGCATCGGCCAGGAAACGCTCGATGCTACGGCGTGCGTTGTCGTCCGTCGCGCGGGCACGCTCGTGATCCCGGAAGGCATCGATGTCGACGTCGGTGACGAGCCGGTTCGGCACGAGGCGTCGGATCAGGCCGGAAACAGTGCCATCGGGGGCGTGGACCGTGATCTCGTAGTCGTCGCCGGCACTGCTGTAGAGCCGGTCTCCAGCGACGATCACACTCTGCGTGCGGTGAAAGGGGGCGCTTCGGCGCAGGATTGATACGGCGCTCTCCGACTGGTCCACGACCAGGTACGACTCCGTGCCGGGAACGAGAGCGACCGTGTCGGCCGTCTCACCGTCCGCCGCCACCAGCAGAATGCGCTGCGGCTGGCGAAGCGGTCCGGTCTGCGGCATGGCATCGAGGGGCACGGACGCGAGGCGCACGAAGGTGCCGTCGTCCAGGCGCCCGACCGGGGTGCGTACATCGAAGGACTGCACGTAGCGTCCGGCGCCGTCGAAGACGGCGACACGGGGTCGGCTCAAGTCCACGGCAAGGACGCTGTCACCCGGCAGGCGCAGGATCCTGCCCAGGGAGGCGAACTCACCCGGCCCACCTCCCTGCCCGCCCGTACTCAGCAGGTGGCGGCCCGTGGGATCGTAGTAGCGGAGTTCGCCGCTGCCGCCGTTCGCCACGACGATGCGCCCGTCGGAGAGACGGGCCACGCCTCGGATGCGAAAGAACTGATACGCCGGATCGCCTTCGAGTACGCCGATGTCGAGCGTTGGCCCGGCCTCGACACGCCAGGCGTTCTCATCCGTCCAAAGTGGCGCGACGTTCTCGACGATCGTGATCCCGGCGCTG
>CALKIP010000334.1 GCA_937995995.1 uncultured bacterium | reverse complement strand
TCCCCGCCTCGACCCCCCCGGTGGCGGGGACGCGGGCGGCCGATCCTCGACCCTCGCGGGGGAGGGGTAGCCTCTCGGCGCTCGGATCTGCCGCGACCCTCATGGGGTTGGGAAGGCCGGACCTCGTCCGGTACCCAACCCTCGCGCCCGCGCCCGCCCGGGGCCGGCCCACGGGGTCGTGGCCCGCCCAAGAAAATCCTTGGCCGGCCCCACACCCCCGCATTACCTTGGCGGAATGCGACGCTACCCTCCCTTCGATCCTCCCGAATACGTCGACTGGACACCGGACCCCGAGCGAGTCCGAGAGTACGGCGAGCGCCTCCGCCGCGACGAGGAGCGGCGCGCGATCATCGCCTCTCTGGACGAGGCACGGCTCCTGGCCCTGTACGAAGGGTTGCTGCGCAATCGGCTGTTCGATCTCATGCTGAAGCGCTGGGTCCGTCAGGGCGTGATCTCGAAGGCGTGGCTCGGTACGGGTGAGGAGGCGGCGACGATCGGGTGCGTCCACGCACTCGACAGGGAGTGCGACATCGTGGCGCCGATGATCCGCAACGCCGGCGCGTGCCACGAGTTCGGCATGCCGGTCGCGGATCTCCTGCGTTCCTATCTCGGCACGGCCGACTCTCCGAACGGCGGGCGGGACCTGCACGCGGGCGAGCTCGCGCGCGGCGTCCTCCAGCCGATCTCGCACGTGGGCGACATGGTCCCGGTCATCACCGGCGTCGCCCTCGCCTTCCGCGGCCGTGGCGAGCGCCGGGTCGCACTGACCTGGGTAGGCGATGGCGCGACCAAGACCGGCGCGTTCCACGAGGGCGTGAACCTGGCCGCCGTCCTCGAGGTCCCCGCGATCTTCGTCATCCAGAACAACCAGGTCGCACTCGGCACGCGCCTCGATCAGCACGGCGCCGGCGATTTCCGTGAGTGGCCGAAGATGTACGGCATCAACGGCGCGTTCGCAGATGGCAACAACGTACTCGACGTCTACGCCGCCACGCGCCTTGCCGCGGAGCGTGCACGCGACGGCGGAGGCCCGACGCTCCTCGTCGTCGACACCTTCCGCATGGGCGGCCACGCCACGCACGACGAGGCCGAGGCCCGCCGCACCTTCCCCGCCGAACTCTTCGAGGAATGGGGCAAGCGCGACCCGATCGGGCTCTACGAGGAATACCTGATCGGCCAGGGCATCACCCGCGGCACGCTCGAGACGATCGAGTCCCACGTCACCGCCGAGATCGACCACGCCGCCACCCTCGCCCTGGAATCCCGCGACACCCAGATGCCCCTGCCCCACCCCACCTAGCCCTGGCCCTACTCGCCCTGCGAAGCTGGTACGCTTCTTTCCCCACATGCCCATGCGTTCGCAACGAAAGGGAGTGCATGGAGCAGGAGATGTTCACGGTCGGAGTCGAGGAGGAATTCCAGCTCGTCGACCCCGTGACCGGCTCGTTGAAGGGGCGTGCGCCGGATCTGCTGGAGAATGGTGATCCGGTCCAGCAGGAGTTCCAGCGCACGATGGTCGAAGTGGCCACGCCGGTCTGTGGGACGGCGGAGGAGGTGCGTCGCATGCTGCGCGACCGGCGGCAGGAGCTCATCGACAAGGCCTCCGCACACGGACTCGCCGTTGCCACGGCGGGGCTTCACCCGGTCGGGATCTATCCCCCGGACCAGGTCAGCGACACCCCCCGCTACCACCGGATCGCGGCACGGGGCGGTGCTCCCATGCGGGAGCTGCACATCTTCGGCATGCACGTCCACGTGGCGATTCCCAACGTGGAAGCCGCCGTGCGCGCCATGAGCGGCGCAGCTCCCTACATCCCGCACCTCCTTGCCCTCTCGGCCAGCTCTCCCTTCCAATTCGGCGAGGACACGGGGTATGAGAGTTTCCGGACGATCCTGCGCGCCCTGTCGCCGCGCGTCGGGCCGCCGCTACCCGTCGCGACGTCGGGCGAGTACACGCGGCTGCTCCGGCTGCTCATCACTGAAGAGGACCGGCGGATCGGCCAGAGTCCGATCGCGTGGGACATCCGCCCGAGTCTCCGCTACCCGACGCTGGAGTTCCGCTTCTTCGACGGATGCCCGCGCCTGGAGACGGCGACGCTCCTGGCCGCCCTTGCACGTGCGCTGACCATCATGTTCCACGACCGGCCCGCGCCGCAGCGGACGGGGACCGACCTGCAGCTCCTTTTAGAGAATCGCTGGCGCGCCGCCCGCTTCGGCCTCGATGCCCATTTCTACCGGCTGGATCCACCGACGGGCGATCAGATTCCCGCACGGGAGGCGATCACCGCGCTGATCGACCGCATCCGCCCCCTCTCGGAGCGATACGGCGATGGCGACGTCCTCTCCGAGGCGCACTGGATCCTCGAACAGGGGACCGCCGCAACACGGATGCGCGAGATCTACGAGGAGACGGGCTCGCTGCCGGATGTGACGCGGTGGGTGGTCGAGCAGACGGGCGCGGTATGAGTGGGCCGGCCTGACTCCCGACCTCTGCCGCTCACACCCCACACTCGTCCGCGATCTCCAGGAACTGCGTGAGGATTCTGTGGGTCAGGCCCCAGATCACGTACTCGCGGTAGCGCAGGGAGGGGAAGCTGCGGCGGCCTTCCTCGAGCTCGATCAGGATCTCGCTGACCGCGCCGGGGTCACGCAGGGCGGGGAGCGGAACCCAGAGCACCGCATCCACCTCGTGCGCGTCCGTGGACGCCTTCGTGTCGGCGGGGACGCCGAAGACGTAGGGAGCGATCAGGATGCGCGGGAGCTCCCGGCTGCGTGGCAGGACCTCGTCGAGTGCTCCGAGGAGCGTGCCCGTGCGGACCAGGGGGACGCTCGTTTCCTCGAACGTCTCGCGCGTCGCCGTCGCCTGTAGATCGTCGTCGGTGGGATCACGCCGGCCGCCGGGGAGCGCCATGTGGCCGGACCACGGATCACGCTCGTTCTCGGCCCGCTTGATCAGGAGCAGCTCGAGCTCGTCGCGTGGGCGCAGGACGAGGGAGACCGCCGCTTCCGTTGCGCCCGGCTCGCGCGGCTGCCGTGCCGCGGGCCGCCGCTCGAGTGCGCGCCCGAGTCGTACCAGTCGGGGATCATCGATCATGGCAACAGAGTACCCTGCAGGGGGTGGACCGGCAATCGCACCGCTGGACGCGGCGCCGGCTCTCCACCTGTGATGGCCACCTGGAGCTTCGGCCGCTCGACCACGGTGCCGCCGTGGACGCGGCGGAGCGAACTACCGGCCCTCGTGGTGTGTATCACCTCCGTGCCTCGACGATCGGTGATCAAGAACAGGAACCGGAACCGGCGCGAGCGGATCTTCGAGCGGGATGGCCATCGCTGCGTCTATTGCGGCCTTTCCTACCCCGCCGACGAGCTCACGCTCGATCATGTGCAGCCACGGGTCCGGGGCGGCGACCATTCCGATGGGAATCTGGTCGCGTGCTGCCGCGCCTGCAACGTGGCGAAGGGCGGCGAGGCGGCGTGGGCGTTCCTCGCCCGTCGCCCCGACCTGCGCGCCAACTTCCTGCGCTACGCGACCGCGGTCTGGCCACGGCTGCGACGCGCGGTCGTCGAGGCGGCCACCGACTGAGCGTCGTCTTGGCTTTCGGCTTGTCGTGACGTAGGTTACGTGGTGGTTCGCCGCGCAGCGTGTCCTCCCGGCGCGGTGGGCCACCGGATCAAATCCCCTGGCAGTAATGGCTCGCCCAATGAAGGGTCTGCGCAACCGATCGATTCTGGCAGTCCTGGCCGCGGCCATGCTCGTGCTTTCGTGCGGGCGGGTCGAGACCGGCGCCATCGGTCAGGATGCAGGACGCGCGGTCTCCGAGGGGCGGGCATACGCCGAGGCGCTCGTCGCGAAGGCGCGTGCCGAGGAGTCGCTCTCCACGGAGGCCGTGGTCGCACTCGGCTACCTCGAGCGGCTGCGGCTCGGCCTCGGCAGTCCCTTCCGCCTGATGGACCAGGCGCTCCAGGACCCCCGACTCGACGACTCCACGCGTGTGCAGACGACGCGGGCGCTCCTCGCGCGTACGCTGGACGGGCAGGCGTATCGCATCGACGCCGCGGCGCTGGACCGGGTCGGTCTCGCGGGGATCGGCTATCGCTCGGGTGTCGGCGTTCAGCACCTCGAGTTGATCGAGAGTGCGGTCCGTGAGGCGCGTGACCCGCGCAGCGGCGAGTTGGCGGTCCGGCTGGCGTACGCACTGGCCGCGGCCGAGCGCAGCGTCGGGCGCAGGGCGCCGGAGCTGGCGGCACAGGCCGCGGCGCTGGTGCGTGACCGCGAGATCGCGCGCAAGGACGCCGAGCGGCTGGTGCGGGCGGCCGAAGCGACCGGCCGAGACCCGCTCACGCTGATCTCCTCGTGGAGAGAGGAGCGTCGGTTCCAGGTCGAGCAGCCGCTCCTGACCACGCTGCCGCTCAGGGCCGAGCACGAGGCGATCGAGCTCGCGCCGCGTCTGGCGACCGCGATCCAGGGCCTCGCCCTGCGGCTCACCGATGCCGGCGACCGGGACGGCCGTGCCAGGGAAGTGCCGATCCTGGGCCGCACGGCCGCCAGCCGACTCGTCGAGATCGCAGAGACTTTCGACGCGCCGCCGCAGACGCCCGTCGTCATCGCGGTCGGCCTGTATCGAAACGAGCTCCTGCGATATGCTCGGGACGAGGCGAGTCGGGAGGCGCGGCGCCGCTTCATCGAGCGGGCGACAAACGAGGAGCGCTTTGCGGCGGAGCTCGCCATGGCCGCCGACGGCGGGCCGGTGGGTGGCACGCTGAGCCGGGTGGCGCTCGCCGCGGCGGTGGGGTTGAGGCCGTACGCACAGGAGCGCGTCTGGTTCCCGGGGTACGGCGCCCCGTCGACACGAGAGCTCGAGGACCGCTACGGCCTCGCGTCGGTCGACTTCGAGGGCGTGGACGCGCGGTGGCGGCCGTACTACCGCCGCATGCTCGACGAGGCGCTGACCGACATGCAGCGCGTGCTGCCCTCACTCGACCTGCGCGGCCTCACCGTCCGCTTCGCCGCCAGCCAGACGAAGGCGGCCACGCTCGCGATCCACGACCCGCGCCAGCGCGCCATCTACCTGCCGCCCGAGACCGGAGCGGGTACGATCGCCCACGAGGTCGCCCACGACCTCGACTGGCAGGTCGCGCTGCGCCGCTTCCGTGTCCGCGGCGACTACGGCTCGGACCGCGCCACGCGCCGTGGCGACGACCGCCTCGCGGCCTCGCTGCGTCGCCTGACCACGGCCACACTCGCGCCGCCCGTGCCCGGCGATTCCACGCCGCCGATGCACGCGAGCCGGCCGGCGGAGGTCTTCGCCCGCAGCCTCGATTGGTTCGTCGTCGTCTCCCTGGCGCGGGAGGGGAGGATGAACGGCTATCTCTCGTCGGTGCAGGACGACCTGCTGACCGGCTACGGCACCGTGCTCCCGCCGGACATCACCGGGACCGCGGGGCTCGCGCTGGTCAGCATCCTCGACGAGGTCGCGCCGGTCTATCCGGAGACTCGTGAGGCGTTCCTGCGCGGTTACGGGCCGTTCCGCTCCCTGACCGCCTACGACCTCGTCAGACAGGTCGTCGAGAGCGAGCTGCCGGAGGGACTCGCCGAGCTGCCGGAGATCGCGCCCATCATGCCGGACTCCGTGGCGCCGGAGTCGGAAGAGGCCGAAGGCGACGTCGAGGATGTCGACTTCACCGCGCTCCCGACGCCGTACCTCGCCGCGGCGGGCGTGATCAGCGAGGCGTTCGAAGCGCTCGAGCGCGCCCGCGACGAGGCCCTCGCCGCGATCGACGCCTGGGCGTGCCAGCTCCCGGCGGCGGCGTATGATCGCAACCTGGAGATCGCGCGTCGTCGGCTGGTCGCCCGCACGGCCAATGCCCGGGCCCGTGGCCTCGCCCTGCACTATGCCCAGGAGATCGCCGGCGAGGAGGGGCGAAGCTGGCTCGCCCACCGATTCGCCGGCGTACCCTCGGGCGCCGGGCGTGCCGACGACCCCACGACCATGCTCCTGAAGGAGTTGATCGCCCGGGCCGAGGCCGCGGGCGAGGTCCGCGTGCAACCCGAGGACACTCCCCTCGGCTGGACGCTCGCGCCCCGAGCGTGCGCGACGAACGGACCGCTGTCCCTGTCGCTGCCGTAGCCGGCACCGAGTCCCGATCCGTCGTCACCTGCGGGCGCTGCACTCCTCTGCGCGCTCCGCGCTCCCTTGGTCCGCTCTGAGAGATGAGAGTCGGCTCTGCGGAGCCGTATCCGCGCTGCCGGCTCAGGCCGCCGGCACGCCGGCGAGCGTCGAGAGGCGGTCCTCGAGGAGGCCGCGCTCGATCGAGGCGTCGATCGTCTCGGCGAGCTTGAGGCCGCGCTCATAGCAGCGGATGGCGTTGGCGGTGCTGCCCTGCAAGCGGTTGATGTCGCCGAGCAGGCGGAGGCACCCGATCTGGCGGTAGCGATCGCCCTCGATGCCGAAGAGGCCGAACGCCTGGCTCGCAAGCTCTTCCGCCTCCGCGTAGCGTCCGGTGCCGGCCAGTGCCTGGGCGAGGTTCAGGGAGGCGACGGCGCGCGTGGCGTAGTCGTCGACATCCCGGGCGACGATCATCGCCTGCTCGGCGAGGGCGAGAGCGGCTGCGTACTCGCCCTGGTCGTTCAGGATGGCCGCGCCGTTGTTGAGCGCCATCGCCTCGCCGCGGCGGTAGCCCGCTCGCGCGAACCGCTCTCGCGAGCTCAGGAATCTCTCCCGTGCCACGTCGAACTCCCTCGCCATGGCCGCGATCGTGCCCAGGTTCTGGAGCGCGATCCCGGCGATGCGGTCGTCGCCCGTGACGCGCAGGATCTGCTCGAGCAGCGGGCGCGCCGCCGCGAAGTCGCCTCGACTCAGATAGACGCCGGCCTCCGCGTTCAACGCTTCCGCAAAAAGGTCGGGCTGCTCCGCACGGATTGCCAGCTCCGCGCTCATCCTGGCCGCGGCCAGCGCCTCCTGCCAGGCGCACGTCCGTCGCAAAACATGTGATTTACGACGCATCGCCTCCGCCGCGACGATGGCGTTGGTTGCCGAAGTGGCGGCGGCCGTGAAGAGGGCCAGCGCCTTGCGGAGATTCCCATTTTTTTCGAAATGGATGCCCTGGTCGAGCGTGAGGCGAGCGGTGTGCATGGATATTGCTCCGTGCGGCGGGTCCCCCGGATTCCCTCCCTTCCTCTCATTCTAGGAGGCAGCGATGACCCGCTCAAGGTTGCTGGATCCTGGACTTGCCATCCTCGTTCTGACCGCCCTCGGAGCGTCCGCCTGTTCGGAGGCGCCGCCGCTGGCACCGAGCGAAACTCGGCCCGCGTATACGAGTTCCATCGATCCGGTCGACGTCAGTGGGCCGGGGAGTCAGGCGCCGATCAGTTGCCCGACCCTGGAGACCCGCTCGGCGAGTGCGGTGATCGGTCCGGACGGCGGAACGGTCGAGCTGGACGGCCACAGCGTGACCCTGCCCAGTGGCGCCGTGCGGCAGCCGACGACGATCACGATCACCGCCCCGGCCTCTCGCTATCTCGAGGTCGACTTGCGCGCGAACGACCTGGACCACTTCGAGTTCGACCAGCCGGTATCGGTCGCGCTCAGCTACGACCACTGTGCCCGCGTCGACCTCCCGGTGGAGGGCCTGAGTGCGTGGCACGTCGACGAATCCTCCGGCAGCTTCCTGGAGCGCATGCCGACGGAGGTCGATCAGGAGAAGCGCGTCTTCAACTTCGTGACGCCCCACTTCTCCTTCTACGTGATCGCCGACTGAGATCGGGATCCGTGAGAACAACGTTTCTTGCGGATCGGGTATGACGAGGGGCTTCGCGAAGGTGCCCGGGAGACTCGATGGAGATTACACCCCGGGCACGTTCGCGCCCCAGATGACCTTGTGGAGCTGGATCTGATAGCGGACCGGGAGACGGTCCTCCAGCACCCACTCGGCGAGCTCCTGGAAATCCAGTGTGTCCCAGACGGGTGAGAAGAGGATGGCGCGCAGGGAGCCATCACGGACGCGTCGATCGAGGCCGCGCTCCCGGATCACCTCGCGTGCCCACTCGTAGTCGGTGCGGTCCTTGATCACGAACTTGATCTCGTCGCGCCCGGTCAGGTGCTCGAGATTCGACCACAGGTTGCGCCCCTCCTCTCCCGAGCCCGGGCACTTCAGGTCCATGATCTTGTGGACGCGCTCATCGAGAGGCGAGACATCCACCGCGCCGGAGGTCTCGACCAGGACGGTGTAGCCGCGCTCGAGCAGCCGCTCGGCCAGGCGGAAGGCGTTGCGATGGATCAGCGGCTCGCCGCCGGTGATCTCGACCAGTGGCGTCCCGATCTTCTCGACTTCCTCCAGGATCTCGTCCAGCGTACGCTTCTCGCCGCCGTGGAAGGAGTACTCCGTATCGCACCAGGTACAACGGAGCGGACAGCCGGTCAGTCGCACGAAGGTGCACGGCAGCCCCGCCCAGGTGCTCTCGCCCTGGATCGAGTGAAAGATCTCGGTTACACGAAGAAAGTCGGTCATTCGGGTGCTACTCATCGTTGTTCATGCGCCGGCGACGTGGCGCTCTCCCGCTGTCGCGAGGCAGCCCCCACGGGCGACGCCCGCCGGTTCCCGCCGGCAGCGACGGCCTCCTACTTCTTCCCGTTCCGCCCCAGTACGGTCCCAAGCGGCGATTCGCGTACCAGCGCGTCCATGATGAACATGACGTTGGCCGGCCGCT
>CALKIP010000333.1 GCA_937995995.1 uncultured bacterium | reverse complement strand
CCCGAAGCCGAATCGGCGGGAGCGCCGGACCCGCACCCTCCGAGGAGGACGAGTCCGGCGCACGCGGCGACGAAGAAGCGACTCACACTATTTTCTGCCGGCGAGCGGTGCGGTAGAGAACCCAGGCCAGCACCGCGAAGGCGAGCGTTCCGAGCAGGGTCGAAAGGCCGCCCATCCACTCGTGACCGACGATCCACGCGGCCGGCTGCGTGGGATCCTCGGGCCCCCAGAAATAGATCGCGATGGCGATGACCACGCCGAGTAGCGCGGCGCCGCCGACCATCCCGCTCGAGAAGAGGATCCCGGCCTCGCGCTGCTCGTCCACCTCCTCGCCGGCGCTGCGGGCCTTGCGCTCGACCAGTGCGCGCAGGGCGCCGCCGACCATGATCGGCGTGGAGAGCGCGATCGGCAGGTAGAGTCCGACCGCGAAGGCGAGCGACGGGAGTCGCAGGACGAACTCGACGAAGGCCGCCAGGCCCACGCCGATGAAGACGAAGCGCCACGGCAGATCCTGGGCAAGTACACCGTCGATGACCAGGCTCATGAGCGTGGCCTGCGGCGCCGGCAGCCCACCCTCGACTCCGATGCCGTACGACTCGTTGAGGAGGATCAGTGTGCCGCCCATCACCAGCGCGCTGGTGAGAACGCCGATCATCTCACCGACCTGCTGCTTCCACGGCGTTGCGCCGAGGAGAAAGCCGGCCTTGAGGTCCTGGGACGTATCGCCGCCAATCGCCGCGGCAATGCAGACGACGGCGCCCACTGCGAGCACCGCGACTCGCGCGCCGGGCTCGTCGGCGAGACCAAGGGCGACGAAGATCAGCGAGGTGAGGAGCAGCGTCGCGATCGTCATCCCGGAAACCGGATTGGACGTCGAGCCGACCAGGCCGACGATCCGCGATGAAACCGTGACGAAGAAGAAGGCGAAGATGACGATCAGGAAGGCGGCAAGAAGACTCACCGGCACCCCGGGCCAGAGCCACAGCCCGATCGCCGCGGCGACCGCGCCGATGATGACCCATTTGTAAGGGATGTCGCGGTCTGTGCGGGGCACGGGGCCGCTGCTTCCGCCCCCTGCCATCTCGGCGATGCCGACACGGGCCGACTCCCAGATCGTCGGCAGGCTCTTGATGAGCGTGATGATGCCACCGAAGCCGACGGCGCCTGCGCCGATGTAGCGGATGTAGGAGCTCCAGATCTCGGCGGAGCCCATCTCGCTGACCGGTTTCGTGCCGGGGAAGATCACCTGATTGCCCGCCCAGAGGTTGACCAGCGGGATCAGGACCAGCCAGGCGAGCGCACCGCCGGCGAACATGATGCCGGCGATGCGAGGGCCCACAATGAAGCCAACGCCGAGAAGCTCGGGGGTGAACGATCCGCTGATCTCCGCCTTCGCCGGGAGCGGCTGTGTGGGCTCCTCGGGCCAGAGACTGAGACCGCGACTATTGGCCAGGAGCTGGTAGAGGGCGCCGATGCCCAGGCCGCCGAAGACCAGGCGGCCCTTCGCGCCACCCGCCTCGCCCGCGACCTGGACTTCCGCGGTGGCCAGGCCTTCAGGATACGGCAGGTTGCCGTGCTCGCGCGCGATCAGGAAGCGCCGGAGCGGGATCATGAAGAGCACGCCGATCAGGCCGCCGAACAGCGCCAGCATCGTGATCTCCATCAGGTCGACGCGGACGGTCGGATCGGTGCGCTGCCAGATGAAGAGTGCCGGAATCGTGAAGATCACGCCCGCCGCGACCGATTCGCCAGCGGAGCCGATCGTCTGCACCATGTTCGTCTCGAGGACGCTCCCGCGACGGAACGCGCGAAAGAGCACGATCGCCATTACCGCCGCAGGGATCGATGCGCTCACGGTAAGACCGACCCGCAACCCGAGATAGGCGTTCGCCGCACCGAAGACGACGCCGACCAGAACTCCCAGGACCACTGCCTTGAGGGTGAACTCGGGGAGCTGTTCTTCGGGGGCCACGTACGGCGGGTAGGTCTCGCCGGGACGGATCTCGTACGCCTCACGGGGCAAGCCCGCCTTGCGAGATTCGGGCGGCACGGTATTCGACGCCATCGCACGCTCCTGAAAGGGGTTAGGCAACCGGCAAACCGTACCGCCGGCCTGTGCCGTTGTCAAGCGACATCGACGCGCGTGCACCACACACGCGAGATGCCGCCGGCGATTGCGGTACGCCGGTGTGCGACGCTAAGTTCCAGGTTTGCGTGCATCCGAACCCACGTCATACGAACCATTTCCGCCATCGGGCAAGATGAGACTTCGCAGCCTTCCACTCCTGGGCCTACTCGCCATCGCCACACCCGTAACGGCGCAGACACCGAGCGGCAGCGCCGGCGCCGCGGTGAAGCACGCCGTGCCGTCGCCTGCCGAGGTGCTCGGCTACGACCTCGGCGAGCGCTTCACCGAGCATGCCGGAATCGTTCGCTACTTCGAGGTCCTCGAGGCGGCCTCGCCGCGCGTGGAGGTCCGCCGCTACGGCGAGAGCGTGGAGGGCCGCCCGCTCCTCCAGGTCGTGATCGCCCGGGAGGAGCACCTCGCGAGGCTCGACCAGATCCTCGAGCTCAATCGTGAACTCGCCGACCCGGACACGCCGGAGGGTCGGGCACGGGAGATCGCGGCGGCCAACCCCGCCGTCGTCTATTTCAGCTACGGCGTTCACGGGAACGAGAGCTCGTCGGGCGAGGCGGCGCTGTGGACGGCGTGGGACCTGGCGACGGACGCCGAGAGCGTTGCGGGCGTGCTCGACTCCGTCGTCGTCATCATCGACCCGGCGGTCAACCCCGATGGCCGCGACCGGTACGTGAACTGGTATCGCCAGGCGAGGGGCGCGAGGGCCAACTCCAGCCCGGAGGCCCGGGAGCACTTCGAGCCGTGGCCGGGCGGGCGCTACAATCACTATCTCTTCGACCTGAATCGGGACTGGGCGTGGCTCTCGCAGCCGGAGACGCGGGCGCGGCTGGCCACGTGGAATTCGTGGATGCCCCAGGTGCACGTCGACTTCCACGAGATGAGCTGGCTTTCCAGCTACTTCTTCTTCCCGGCGGCCAAGCCGGTCAACCCGATCTATCCGGAGCACACGCTGAAGTGGGGCCTTCGGATCGGGGAGGGGAACGCCCGCACGTTCGACGAGCACGGCTGGCTCTACTTCACCGGCGAGAGCTACGACCTCTTCTATCCTGGGTACGGCGATAGTTGGCCGAGTCTCCTCGGTGCGATCGGGATGACGTACGAACAGGCGGGTGGCGGCCGTGCCGGGCTCGCGATCGATCGGCCGGACGGCACGACGCTCACGCTGTGGGACCGCGCCACCCACCACCGCACCGCGGGGCACGCCACGCTGCGCACGGTGA
>CALKIP010000332.1 GCA_937995995.1 uncultured bacterium | reverse complement strand
GGGGCAGGCCCGGGCCGGCTCGGGCGGTGTCTCGCGCACGAGATACCGGTCTGGGATACGGTGGCGGGATGGTGATCTCATCCACCGACCTGGGAGAGTGCGATGAGGCCACCCGAACCGATGGCCCTGCCCTGGACCAGGTGATGGCGTTCCGGCTTGACCTGGAGTGTGTGGCGAATGTGAGGCTCGAGCGGCTCACCGCGCCGCAATGGTCCACGCAGATCCGTCTGAAGTGCGCCGAAGAGACACGGCCGCAACTGCCCGTCCGCCGTGAGTCGCATCCGGTTGCAGCGGTCGCAGTAATTGTGGCTCATCGGCGTGATCACGCCCACCGTGCCGCGCCCGCCGGGAAGTCGGAAGTACCGCGCGGGACCGTTCCCCGCAGGCCCTTCTACCGGTTCAAGGTCACCGATCCGCTTCACGCGATCCAGAATCTCGTACGACGAAATGTAGGCGTTCGCCGACACGTCCAGATTCGCGCCCACGGGCATGACCTCGATGAATCGCACGTGCCATGGACGCTCGAGCGTGCACCTCGCGAAATCCTCCAGTTCGTCATCGTTCGTGCCCCGCATGACCACGGTATTGATCTTCAGCGGCGCGAGCCCGACGCGCTCGGCCGCGGCGAGGCCCTCCATGATTCGCTCGTGCGATCCCGGCCGCCTCGCGATCGCATCGATACGCTCCGGCCTGAGCGAGTCGAGCGACACGTTGACGCGGGCGAGGCCCGCTTCCCGAAGAGGCTCGGCGTACTCGCCCAGGAGCACGCCGTTCGTCGACAACGCCACGTCATCGATGCCGGGCACGGCGGCGATCTGTCGGACGAGCTCCACCAGACCGCGACGCACCAGCGGCTCGCCTCCGGTGATCCTCACTCGCCGCAGTCCCATGCCCGCCATGGTGCGGACCACGTGGACGATCTCTTCGTAGCTGAGGATCTGCTCTCGCCTGAGCCACGGCAGGCCCTCTTCAGGCATGCAGTAGACGCAGCGAAGGTTGCACTTGTCCGTCACCGAGATCCGCAGATACTCGATCCGCCGGCCGAACCCATCGCGCATCGGTGTGACCTCGCCCATTATCGCCTCCTGCCTGATGCCCTGACAGCCGAGCTCGCCGTCGCGGGAATCAAGCCGATCGATCCGTGCAATCCATCACCCGACTGGCTCGGGAGTGTCATCCGAACGGCTCGCCTGCGCCCACAGCGGTTGCTCTTCTCGCGCAAGGTCTGTCTGTAGCGCGGCCAGTTCGCTCGGCGTATCCACATCCGGTGGCGGCAGAGAATCGAATGCGACCGGCTCCACGCGCCCTGAATCCCGAGCGATGACCTGTCGTGCCCCCTCGTCTCCTCTGACGTCGAGTAGCTCCGAAACGATCTCGGCATCGAAGAGCACCGGGTTGCCCCGAATACCGCGATATACAGGCGCCACGATCGCCATTCGGGACCGCCTGTACGACTCGATGATGCGGCCGATGATGGCGGGCGTAACCGAGGGCTGGTCGCCGAGCGCGACGAGCAGGCCGAAATCTCCGTCGATCCTCGCCGCTTCGACACCCGCGCGCAACGATGTGCTCATCCCCGACCGATAATCGGCGTTGTGCACGAAGTCGACCGGCAGCCCTGCCAGTGCGAGCCGCACGAGTCCGGCATCCCGGCCGAGCACTACGTGCACGGCACGGACCGGTGAGTCGAGGACGTTCTGGACCGTTCGACGGATAACGGGTACGCCATCGAGTGACGCGAGCAGCTTGTTCTCGCCGAATCTGCGCGATGCGCCGGCCGCGAGTACGACGGCCACCACGGGGCGCATCACCCGTCCCCGCCGCTTCGGCGATACGCACCGAGTCCTCGCCGGAGTGCCTCGAGTGGCAGCAGTGCGCATGCCAGGCGTGACGGAGCGATCTCGGCATCCAGCGCGGTCAGGAGTTCGGCGTCGGAAACCTCCGCTGCTTCGACGACCATCCGACCGTGTATCATCTCCGTGAGGAGCGATGCCGCGGCCTTGCTGATCGCGCAACCATCGCCCTTGAAGCGGGCGGCGGCGACGATCCCATCGGCCAGGCGCAGCGACAATCGGATCCGGTCACCGCACACGGGGTTGGAGATCTCGTGACGGACATTGGCATCGTCGAGAGTCCCGTAATTCCGCGGCCGGCGGAAGTGGTCCATGATCGTCGCGCTGTACAACGGCTTCATGCGCCCCGACCCGGTCCATGTGGTCCACGACGTCCAAGTGGCTCACGACGATGACCTTGGCCCCTCGTGCCGAGCCGCCCGGGAACGACACACCGGGGATCGATACGCCCGCTCATCGCGCCAACCTCTCGCGCATGGGGCCGCCCCGACGCCCTGCCCGGACCGCCAGCACCTCGGCCAGGATGCTGATGGCGAACTCGGGCGCCGTTTCCGCGCCGATGTCCAGGCCGACCGGGACGTGGACCCGCTCGAGTTCATCGGGAGCGATGCCATCCGCGGCCAGAAACTCGAGAATCGTTCGGCCGCGACGTCGGCTACCGAGGAGTCCGATGTATCCGGCGTCCGTCGTGAGCACGTGCTTGAGCACCGGCAGGTCGAACTTGTAGTCGTGTGCGACCAGGACCACCGCGGAAGTGGCGCCGTAACCGAGTGTCTCCGCGATCTCCGATGGGATGCCGACCCGGATTTCGTCGGCGTCGGGGAACGATTCGCGGTTCGCGTAGCGCTCTCGGGCGTCGACCACCACGACCCGCATTCCGAGCCCTTTCGCGAATTGCACGAGGGGGCGTGCCACGTGACCGGCGCCGAACACGATCAGTGTCGGCGGAGGGCCGTGCACCTCGAAGAATGCGCGGCGGCTCTCCTCTCCCACTCGATCGAGAATTAGCGTCCGGGACCGTCCCCGCTGCATGAGCTCGCTCGCCTCGCGAGCGGCCGCCTCATCGAGCGCAGGATCACCCAGTGAGCCGAAAATCGAGCCGTCGTCCAGTACGAGGAGCGTTTCCGTACCTTCGGGTAGCACCGTCACGACCACGGCGTGGCCACCGGATTGGATATGGTCGCGAACCCAATTGTACTGCAGTACGCGCCCACGGTCGGATTCCAGGAGATCCACAGGCTCGACCAGAACATCCACGGCCCCCGCGCAGGTGAGTCCGAGTTCCTGAGCATCTTCGTCTCCCAGATCCACGCTCAATAGCGTCGGTTGCCAGCGGCGCAGCACATCGGCAGCGGCGTCGATTACGTGCGCGTCCACGCAACCGCCGATCGTGACGGAGCCGACCACGCGTCCAGCCTCGCCCACCCACATCTTGGCCCCCTCCTTCTTCGGAGAGGTGCCGCGCGTCTCGACCAGCGTGGCCATGGCGACGCGGCGGTTGCGGGTACGGAGCTCGTCCAACTGCTCGAACAGTTCCTGGACCATGGTGCTCACAGGCGAAGATGAGCCGCCAGACCACTCAGGGCGGCCAGATTGTGGGCCGGCGCGAAGACGTCGATGTACGGTAGCGCCGCCTGCATCCCGCGGGTAAGTGGACGGTACTCGGGATTGCCGAGGAGCGGGTTCAACCAGATCACCTTGCCTGCACGGCGATGGAGCCCGCACATGACCCTGCCCAGAACCTCCGGTTCGCCCGTGTCCCAGCCGTCGCTCAGGATCAGCACGATCGTGCGTCGGTCGACCAGTCGCGGCCAGCCCTCGTCGAACGCAGCCAGACTCTCGCCGATACGCGTTCCACCCGACCAGCCGTGGATGCCCTCTGTAAGCCGCTCGAGTGCCTGGCCGTAGCTCGGGCCGAGCAGTTGATCCGTGACCCGGCTGAGTCGCGTGCTGAAGACGAACGACTCCACGCGGGCGAAGCAGTTCTGCATGGCGTAGATGAACTGCAGCAGGAACCGGGAGTAGATGTCCATCGATCCCGAAACGTCACAGAGGACGACGAGGTTGGTCTTCCTCGGCCTGCGCCGTCTGAAGACGAGCTCCACTGGATCCCCACCCGTCCGGAACGAGCGACGCAGCGTATGCCTGGCGTGCACGCGTGGCCCGCGCCGCACCGGCTTCCACCTGCGGCTCGGCCGCATGGCAAGGCGTCGCGCGATCCTCGCCGCGACTCGCGTCACTGCCTCCAAATCGCCCGCGTCGTAGCTGCTGAAGTCCTTGCTCGCCCTTGATTCCCGGGTGCCTACCGTCGGCAGACCGACCGGCTCCGCCTCATCTCCTCCCTGCCCCAGCCAGTTCTCGAGAGTGAGCGGCGCCTGACCTGCAGTGTGCATGGATCGCGGCTCCGCCTTGCGGGCAGTCACCCTCTTGGTCTCCGGCTCATCCCTCTCAGGGGAGCGTGCTCGCTCGCCCGCCGTCCATACTTCGTCGAAGATCTCGTCAAAGGTTTCGACGTCCTCGACTCGGCCGATGAAGATGGAGCGGAGTGCGAGCTTGACCTCGTGCCTGTCGCCCACATCAACGGTCGTCAGCGCTCGGGCAGCTTCGACCGCCTCCGCAGGTGTCGAAGGGATGCCTCGCTCGCGCAGTGCGCGACCCAGTCGGACGGTGGCCGGTACCAAGCCTTCTTCTGTAGTCTGGTTCGGGCCACCCGCTCCGCGCATCCTCATGCCACCGGCTGAGCCATGGCCTCGAGGCCCGACTCCTCCAGTCGGGCCAGGACTCGCCGGGTATCGCTCTCCTCCTTGACGATGCAGCCCAGCGTCTCTCGTACGAGTGATGCGTCGAGGCGCGTGGCTTCCAGCGCAATGAGCGCCTGTGCCCAATCCAGCGTCTCGGAGATTCCGGGCACTTTGGTCAACTCCAGACCACGAAGCGTCTGGAGAAAGCTCGTGACCTGCGACGCGAGCCGATCATCGATGTCTTTCACGCGAGTCCGGACGATGGCCAACTCCTTCTCGAACGATGGATAGTCGATCCAGAGGAAGAGGCACCGGCGTCGTAGCGCATCCGAAAGCTCACGGCTGCGGTTCGATGTGAGCACGACGTGCGGGCGATGCTTCGCGCGAATCGTACCGAGCTCGGGAACGCTCACCTGGAAGTCGGACAGCACTTCGAGGAGGAACGCTTCAAACTCCTCGTCCGCACGGTCCACTTCGTCGATGAGGAGCACCGGAGGACGCTCTTCGTGTGTGATGGCCTGAAGGAGCGGCCGCCGGAGCAGGTACGCCTCGCTGAAGATTGAGGCCTCCTTCTCGGCCGCCGTCCTCTCGCCGCCCTCCTCCAGCTTGATCCGAAGCATCTGCTTCGGGTAGTTCCATTCGTAGAGTGCGGTCGAGGCGTCCAGGCCCTCGTAGCACTGGAGCCGGATCAGCTCCGTATCGAGTGCCCGTGCGAGCACCTTCGAGATCTCTGTCTTCCCCACCCCTGCCGGCCCCTCGACGAGGAGGGGCCGGCCGAGCGTTATGGCGAGGTGGAGCGCGGTGGCGATGGAGCGGTCGGCCACGTAGGCCTCCCGCTCCATGAGCTCCTGAATCCTTCGGATCTCCGGCCTCAAGCGCGCCTCACTCCGCCGAGGCCCGCTCGAGCGCCCGCTCGACGGCGCGGCGGGTGTACGTCCGGGCGAGCTGCTCCTTGTACTCGATGGGGCCCTGCCGGTCCGCCTGGAGCGACAGCCCCTCGGGCGCTCGATCGGCCGCGGCGCGAATCGCCTCCGCATCCCCGACCTCGACGCCATGCAGCGCATCTTCCACCGCTCGCGCCCGTCGCGCCCGGGTATCGAGCCCGGTGATGCCGACCATGGCCTTCGCGATGCGTCCGTCGTCGTCGAGCGAAACCTCCGCGGCCACACCGACTACCGCG
>CALKIP010000331.1 GCA_937995995.1 uncultured bacterium | reverse complement strand
TACGCGCCGCCTTGGAGGCGGCGGAGGCGGAGGTGCGGTGGCTCCAGGATTCGGGCCGTGGGAGCCGTGCGCCTGATGCGAACGGCGCCGGGTGGGCCGATGCATCCCCGGGCACGGCGTCCGGCGCGGCCGGAGATGCATCGGGCGCGGGATCGGCAGGCGATGCGCCCGAGATCGAGCGCCTGGACGAGGGCGTGAAGCTCCTGCGCCGGTGGCTGCGCTCGGGCGAGGAGCGTGGCGCCGGGGAGCGTCGCCTGCGCACACTCGGTGTCATCGCCGCGGCACTGCTCAGCGTTGTGGGCGTGGTGGCGGGACTGCTCGCGACGCCGCTCTTCACGGCAGCCTTGCTCGGCGTCGTGCTCCTGCTCCTGATCCTCCGGCGCAGCGATGCCACGGACCCGCGGGAGGTACACCGGCGGGAGTACGAGCGGCTGGGGCTGGAGGCGCCCGCGACGTGGTCGGCGGATGCGGTCGGGGCGTGCCTCGACCGGCTCGAGCGGCGGCTGGTCGAGGCGCGGCTCGACGGCGAACGCTCCCGGCGCCGGGCGGCGGCCGTGGAGCGGCGTCGCGGACTGCAGCCGGAGTTGGATGAGGTCGAGCGCCGCCGCGCCGCGCTGATCGAACGGTTCGGCGTGGCGCCGGATTCGGATGCGGAGTCGCTCTACTGGCTCGCCAATCGGATCAGCCGGTGGCAGGACGCGCAGCGGCAGCTCTCGGCGGCCGTGGCGGCGCTGGACGAGGCCAGGAGCCGCCGGGCGGTGGCGTTCGGGGAAGCTCGAGAGCGTATCGTCGGCTTCGGGTACGGCGGGCTTGTCACCGGAGAACGTAGCGGCACGGAGGGGGGCGGCGGACTCGGTGGTGGCCGCGAGGGCACGGAAGTGCGCGGCCAGGACTACGGGACCACTGCCGTCGCGGACCTCGCCGCGGCTGTCGACGACCTCGATCGGCGGCTGGAAGCGTGGCGCGAAGCGCACGGCGCGGCTCGTGATGCGCGGCGCCGCCTCGCGGAGGCACGCGCCCGGCTCGACGAATTGGACGTCGAACGTCGCACGCTTCTGGACCGCATCGGTGTGGCCGATTCGGACGAGGCGATCATTACGGTGCGCGCCTGGTGCGAGCGGGTGGACGCGTACCGGGCCGCACGAGAGCGGCTCACCGACGCCGAGCGCCGCAGGGAGGATGCTTTGCGCCGGCTCGAGAGCCTGGCGGGGTACGTGCCCGAACTCCTGTCGCGCGATGCCGTCGAGCTCGAGCGCGAGCGGGACGACGCGGCGAGGGCGGCAGCCGAGCTCGAGTCGCTGCGCAAGGAGGCCACCGAGATCGACACGCTGATCCGTCAAGCCAAGGAGAGCCACGACGTGGAGGCGGCGCTCGCCGAGGTCGAACGCTGCCGCGATGCGCTGCGCGACGCCCGCGAGCGCGATCGTCTCGCCGTCGTCGGCAACGTGCTGGTCGAGTACGTCCGCCAGGCCACGCGCGACCAGCACCGGCCGGAGGTGTTCCACCGCGCCCGTGAGCGCTTTTTCCGCATCACGCACGGCCGCTACCGGCTCGATTTCGACGACGGCGACTCGCCCGCGTTCCGTGCCTACGACGTGACGACGGGGATCGGTCACGCACTCGACGAGCTCTCGAGCGCGACGCGGATCCAGCTCCTCATGGCGGTCCGCCTGGCCTTCGTCGAGGAGCAGGAGGCGGGCGTGCGCCTCCCGCTCCTCCTCGACGAGACGCTCGGCAACGCGGACGATACCCGTGCCGAGGCGATCATCGACACCGTCCTCGCCCTCGCGGCCGAGGGCCGGCAGGTCTTCTACTTCACCGCGCAGCCGGACGAGGTCGGCAAGTGGCGCGGTGTGCTGGAAGGCCGAGGCGACGTCGCCTCGAGCTTCATCGACCTGGCCCGTGTCCGCCGCATCGCGCGGCACCGCGAGGCGGCGCTCCCCGTGGTCGCGCCGCCCGTGGCCGAAGTGCCGCCGCCCGACGGCGCCACGCACGAGGCGTACGGACGTATCCTCGAGGTCCCGCCGATCGACCCGGACGGCGATGTCGGTGGCACCCACCTCTGGCACCTGATCGACGAGCCGGAGGCGCTCCATCGTATCCTGCGGCTGCGCGTCGAGACGTGGGGTGCGTTGCGCTCACTCGTGGAGAACGGTGCTCGCGACGTGCTCGGCGGCGACGTGCTCGCCTACGACCGCGCCGCGGCCCTCGCCCGTGCACTCGAGACCGCGCTCGAGGCCGCACGGATCGGGCGCGGCATGCCGGTCGACCGGGCGGTGCTCCAGGACTCGGGCGCGGTCACGGACACCTTCATCGACCGCGTCGACGACCTCTGCCAGGCGTGCGGCGGCGATGCCTCGATGCTGATCGAGGCGCTGATGGAAGGCCGGGTCGCGCGGTTCCGGACCGACGCGAGGGAGAGCCTGCGCGAGTACCTCGAGGAGCATGGCTACCTCGACCCGCGTCCGCCACTCGATGCCGACACGCTTCGCGCCCGCACTCTCGCCACCGTCGCCGACGAGATCCGTTCCGGCCTCATCGACGTGGGCCAGGTCGACCGACTCCTTTCCACGCTGGCCGCAGCCGTGTCCGTCTGACCCCGACACCGCGTCCTTCGCCGCGGCCGACCCAACGGGCACATCCATATGTTCCGGGACCTGGGGCGGGGGGCAGGCGGTTCCCCCCGAAACCCGAATCCCGAATCCTGACCCATCGCCTCCAGTGGAACTGCCCTTGCTCATCCCTACCGCTGGTGGAGCACGGACGCGGACGGAGGGATGAGGCGCCTTTTCAACCTGAAGATCTTCCTCGCGGCGACGCTCGTCGTGGCGGGCACGGCCTGGCTGCTCTGGGAGCGGTGCGGGCTCAGCGGGTGCCCGGACGTCGGACGGCTCGCGGGCTATCTCCCGGATCGCGCCTCCGTCGTCCTGGATCGCAACGGCGTCGTCCTGGCGCGGCTCTACGCCGTGCGCTATCCGATCGTGCCACTCGACTCTCTTCCGCCGTACGTGCCCGCCGCCTTCGTCGCCATCGAGGATCAGCGTTTCTGGGAGCATGCGGGGGTCGACTGGCAGCGTGCGATGGGCGCGGCGCTGGCGAACCTCAGATCGCTGCGGATCCGCCAGGGATTCAGCACGATCACGATGCAACTCGCCCGCAACGCCTTCCCCGACCGGCTTCCGTACTCGAAGCGAACGATCTCGCGCAAGTTCGCGGAGATGCGCGTGGCTCGCGCCATCGAGGAGCGCTTCACCAAGGAGCAGATCCTCGAACTCTACCTGAACCACATCTACTTCGGCGGCGGTGCCCGGGGCATCGACGCCGCGTCACGGGAGTACTTCGGCAAGTCCGCCACGAAGTTGACACTCGCCGAGGCCGCGCTCCTCGCGGGGATGATCACGGCGCCGAACGGCCTCAATCCGCGCCTGAACCCGCGCCTGGCCTACGAGCGGCGCTGGGTGGTGCTCCACGTCATGTGGCGGCACGGCTCGATCTCGATCGACGAGGCGAACGAGGCCGACGACGCGCCCCTCATCACCACCGAAGGCACCACCGAGGCCGGCGCCCTGGCACCGTACTTCGTCGAGGAGGTGCGCCACCATCTCGAGCGGGAGCTGGGCGCAGCGCTCTACGGCGAGGGCTACACGATTCATACGACGCTGGATGCGCGGCTGCAGGCGGTGGCGACAGAAGAGTTGCGCGCGGCGCTGGAGGTGATCGAGGGCGAGGGCGCGGGCGGGCGCGGGCGCGAGGGTGGGGAGGGGGTGGGCGCGGGTCAAGGAGAGGGCGCGGGTGAAGGGGAGGAGGCGAGTGGGGGTGGGGAGGCAGGTGAGGGGCAGCGATCCCGGGGGGAAGATGCGGAGGCGGGGCCGTTGCAGGGGGCGGTGGTCGTGCTGGATGTGCAGACGGGCGACGTGCTGGCGATGGTCGGAGGGCGCGACTTCAGGGAGTCTCGCTTCAACCGGGCGGTGCGGGCGATTCGGCCGGCGGGCGGCACGCTCAAACCCTTCGTCTACGCGGCGGCGCTGGCGAACGGCTTCGCGCCGACCGACGTGCTCGACGACTCGCCGATGCCGCGCCGGGTCAGTGGCGGCAGCGTCTGGGCGCCGCGCAACGTGAACGACGCCTACGCCGGGTCGGTCACGTTGCGCGAAGCACTGGTGCGTTCGAGCAACGTGGCGGCGATCCGGCTGGCGGAGGAGGTGGGGCTGGAGGCGGTGGCCTCGACGGCGGAGCGGCTGGGGCTGCGCGGTCCACTGCCGCGCGTACCCGCGCTCGCCCTCGGGGCCGCTGAAGTCTCGCTTCTCGATCTGGCCAGTGCCTATGCGGCCTTTGCGGGACTCGGCCTCAGGGCCGAGCCGCGGATGATCAATCGCGTCGTCTCCGAGGACGGCGTCGTCGTCTGGCAGGGGGATCCGGAGGTGCGGGAGGTCCTCTTTCCGGGCGTCGCCTTCCTCGTCACGGACATCCTGCGCGAGGCGGTGGACCGGGGGATGGGCATCGGCGTCCGGGAGGCGGGGTTCCAGGGACCCGCGGCCGGGGCGACGGGGACGTCGGCCAACGCGCTCGACTACTGGTTCGTGGGGTACACGCCGCGCCGCGTGGCGGGGATCTGGGTCGGGCACGACATGCCGCGGCCGATCGTGTACCGTACGCCGAGCGACCGATTCCTCCCCTCGCTCTGGGGCCGGATCATCGGCCGGACGTCGTCGGGGCTGGGGGAGTCGTGGACGCCGCCGCTCACGGTCGAGCCGCGCCGGGTCGGCGCCGACGGCAGCATCATCTCACCCGGCTGCCAGGCGGCCCGTGCCGTGCGGACCGAGTACTTCCTCTCCACCAACGCGCCGTCGGGATCGTGCGATTCTGCCCTCGCGACTCCGGTGAACGCGGACGATGCAGCGGACGCCGACACGCTCGCGGTCCCGGCCTCGACGCAGCCGGCGGTGCCGCGGTGAAGGTACGTTCGCTGGCATGCGGGTTGCCCCTCGTCCGGCCGTCCGTTCCCGGTCGTCACGCCGACCCGCGAGGGGCTCCGGCAGGACGTCGCTCAGCATGAGAAGCGAATCGCCCAAGCCACTCTCCCTCCTGCTCCACGCGCTCTCCGTCATCGAGACGCAGAACGCCTCGGATCCGCTCTGGGTGCAAGGCATCGTGGACGATGCACGCGACGTCGAGCCGGGCGATCTCTTCATCGCCGTACGCGGGCACAGCGTCGATGGCCACGACTTCGTGGCCGAGGCGGTGCGACGCGGCGCGTCGGCGGTCGTCGTCGACCGCGACGGGGCGTACGGCGTACACGTGCCGGTGATCCGCGTGCCGGACACGCGCCGGGCCGTGGCCGAGCTCGCGGCGGCATGGTACGAATACCCGGCGAAGCGCCTTCGCCTGATCGGGATCACGGGGTCGTTCGGCAAGACGGCCACCCTGAACATGCTGCACGCGATCCTGGATCGCGCAGGGATCCGGGCTGGCGCGATCGGCTCCGACTTCTTCGGGCTCCGGCTGGCCGACCGGCTACACGAGCGGCTGCTGCACACGACGCCAGCGCCACTCGAGCTGCACGGGGCACTCGCCCGCATCGTCGAGGCCGGCGGTCGTGTCTGTGCCATGGAGGTCACGAGTCAGGGGCTGGTGCAGGAGCGTGTGCACGGCCTCGAGTTCGCCCTCGGGATCTTCACCTGCATCGCGCCGCTCGAGCACGGCGACTACCACGGCTCGTTCCGCCGCTACGTCGAGGCGAAGGCGCGATTCTTCGATCACATCCTCCCCGGCG
>CALKIP010000330.1 GCA_937995995.1 uncultured bacterium | reverse complement strand
CTGGGTGCGGAGACCCATGCCGTGCCGCGCTACCGTGGGGCGAGGGGACGCTCGGGTGCCGAGCCCGATGAGGTGCTCCAACTAGATCGTCGTCTTGCCGGGGCGGCCGGAAGCTACTTCGTCACGATGGCCGGTGACGACATGGAGGAGGCGGGGATCCGTGACGGAGACCTGCTTCTGGTCGAGCCCGCTTCCGAGGACGGCCTCGAAGAGGGCGACATCGTCGTCGCGCGGATCGGCGGCGAGGGCACGGTAAGGCGCTACTTCCGCCGGGCCGGCGAGCCGGTGCTCGAGCCCGCGAATCCCGATTTCCCACCAATCCTGGTCGGCGCTGGAGAAGGTTTCGTCGTGGAGGGCAGAGTCACGATGGTCTTCCGCCGACTCCGCGCCGCTCCGGTCGCGGCGACCGCCGGCGCGACCGAGTCGGGCTCCCCGGGAGGGCTCGCCTAGATCACGTGAGCGTGGAGTGTGAGCTCAGGCCGGAGCAGCCCGGCGATGCGCTCTGGATGCAGCGCGCTCTGGAACAAGCCCGTGCGGCCGCCTTCGAGGACGAGGTGCCGGTCGGCGCCGCCGTGGTCGTGGACGGACGGCTCGTCGCCGAGGCACGCAACGCGACGCGGAACACCGACGACCCGACCGCACACGCGGAACTCGTCGCCGTACGAAGGGCGGCGGAGCGGTTGGGGCGGTGGGCGCTCCTGGACGCGACGGTATACGTCACGCTCGAGCCGTGTGCCATGTGCGCCGGCGCCATGGTCCTGGCCCGCGTCCGCCGCGTCGTCTACGCCGCCCCGGACCCCAAGACCGGGATGTGTGGTTCACTTGCCTGCATCCCCCAGGACCCTCGCCTGAACCACCGCGTCGAACTGACGCGCGGCGTCCTTGCCGAGGACGCCGGCACCCTACTGAAGCGATTCTTCCGCTCGCGGCGGTGAAGCTGCAATCATCGTAGTTCCGCGGCATCGATGACCATCCAGGAGACCTGCTACCGTCCGGCGAGCCGAACCGGATGGGCAGGGGCACGTGTATGCGTACGCGTACGGAGGGTTTGCGTTCGGGAGCACCGAAAATGCATTGAGCAAGGCTTGCGACGGCTCGCGTGAACTCTCGCCGCGAGGTGGAAATGGATGCGACGCACCCTTCGACGGGTGGCGTGCACGAGGCCGCCCTGTACGTCCAGGACCTGGAGCGCGCGGAGCGTTTTTGGGCCGATCGTATCGGCTTTCCCTTCGTGGCCCGGGAAGAGGGGCGCCACGTCTTCTTCCGCGTGGGCCGTGACATGCTCCTGCTCTTCGATGCAAACTCCTCATCGCGGCAAGGCGGGCGGATCCCGGCCCACGGCGCCCATGGACCCGGCCACGTCGCCTTCGACGTGCCAGATGGCTCGGCACTCGACGCGTGGCAGCGTCACCTCGAGGCCGCCGGCGTCGAGATCGAGCACCGGCACGAGTGGCCGAACGGCGGCCGGTCGATCTACTTCCGCGACCCGGACGGGAACAGCATCGAGTTCATCACACGTGGGACCTGGGGGATCTAGGGGCCTCCCGCGTCGCATCGAAGCGCCGACACCCGCCGGCCCAGCCCGCCCCCGCCGCCGAAAGGTGGCCGGCCCATTTCCGCAGGGCCACCCCGGCGCCGCAGCGCGGCGGCGCTCCGGGGGGCAACGCCCGCCGCTCTCGCCGGCCGAAGTCCTGCCCAATGCCGGCCCACCCGATCCGTGCACGCCACTTGCATGCTCCTGAGCCGGTTCAAGCTGCAATCCCCCCGCATGAGAGGAGGCGCCGTGTTCGGAGCTATGGCAACGGTGGTCGGGTACGCCAGGAAGCCGAAGGCGACATACTACCTGAGGCATCCCGTCAAAGCGGTACGCATCCAGCGGTTCCGCAATGACGTCAAGGAGACGTTCACTCCGCAGCGGATCGCGCTCGGCCTCGGCGCGGCGGCGGTGGCCGTGCCCCTCGGCGTCTGGCTCGGGCGAAAGGTCGGAGTCGGTGTGCCGCAGGGTGAGGAAGTGGAAGTGGGTGGTGAAGTGGCTGTGGCCGGCGGCGTCGCCGACTAGGTACGAAGGGGCCGGGCGACGTATCGCCCGGCCCCTTCGTCCATGCCACGGATCGCGGTCCACCATGGACCGGATCACACCCTACCCACGGGAGCCATCTTCAGCGGATCCCCTCTCAGTCACCCGGCGTCGCGGCGGCGACCGGGGCATCGTAATCCGGCACGGGGGCACTCGTGACGGCAGGTTTTCCCACCACGCGCAGGATCCCGTAGAGGATCGCCAGCCCGATAACGAGCGAGATGGCCGGGTGCAGGCCGAACGCCGTTGGAATGTCGCCGACGATCATTGCCACGACCGCGACTGTTATCGCGTAAGGCAACTGAGTGCGCACGTGGTCGATGTGGTCGCAACCCGAGGCCATCGAGCTCATGACGGTGGTATCGGAGATCGGCGAGCAGTGATCGCCGAAGATCGAGCCGGCCATGATCGAGCTGATCGCGCCGAGCAGGATCGAGTAGTGATCTCCGCCGTCGAACCCCACGCCCGCGCCCATTGTGACCGCAAGCGGGATGACGATGGGGAAGAGGATCGCCATCGTGCCCCATGAGGTCCCCGTCGCGAAAGAGATCGCGGCCGCGACCACGAAAACGAGGACCGGAAGCAGTTGGAGCGGGAGCGAGTCCTGAAGCAACGTCGAGAGGTAGGCACCGGTACCGAGCGCCTCGGTCACACCGCCGAGCCCCCAGGCCAGGACCAGGATGATCATGGCGAGCATCATCGAGCGAAGCCCGCCGACCCACGCCTCGATCGCCTCGGATGCCGTCAGGATCCGCTGCGCGATGGTGATCACGATCGCCGCGATCGAACCCGAGAGCGAGCCCCAGATCAGTGCATCGAACGGGTTCGATGCGCCGACGATCTCGCGTAGCGCATGCTGACCCTCGCCGAGCGCTTCGACTCCCGTGTGATAGATCCCGATCAGGGCGACGACGATGACCGTCGCGACGGGGATCGCGGCATTGTACCACCGGTGCTCGATCCCGTCGGGCGGGTCCAGGATCCCGCCCGAGGTGTCGGCGGCGGGCATCGCGCCCGGCCGCATGAGGCCGCCACCGGTCGCCGCGCGCCGCTCCGCCTTCTCCATCGGCCCGAAATCGCGCCCCGTCACGACGATCATGAGCACGAAGAGCAGCGTCAGGATCGGGTAGAAGAGGTACGGAATCGAGTGCAGGAAGAGGTTGAACGGGTTCTCCGATGCACGGAGCAAGTCGGCCTGTAGCGCGGCGTCCGTCGTCTGGGTCGCCGCCGTCCTCAGCGCATCGCCGATCAAGGTGATCTCGAAGCCGACCCACGTGGAGATGAGTGCGATCGCCGCCATCGGCGCGGCCGTCGAGTCCACGATGTAGGCCAGCTTCTCTCGCGACACCTTCAGACGATCCGTGACCGGACGCATCGAGTTGCCGACGATCAGCGTGTTGGCGTAGTCGTCGAAGAAGATCAGGGTGCCGCCGATCCATGTGAGGAGCTGGCCGCGCCGCCCGGAGGTGGCGAAGCCCCGAAGCGCTTCCACGATCCCGCGCGTCCCACCGTTGCGGTTCATCACGCCGACCATCCCGCCGAGCATCAGGCTGAACATGATGATGGCCACGTGGTCGGCATCTTCGGTCAGGGCGCCGAGTGCAAATCGGTCGGCCGTCATCAGCGTCGCCGCGATCGGGTTGTACTGGCTGAGGATCAGTGCACCGATCCAGATCCCGGCGAAGAGTGAGATGACGACTTCACGATACAGCAAGGCGAGGCCAATGGCCGCAAGGGGCGGCAGCAAGCTGAGCCAACCCGGCTCGATCGGTAGGGTCATGGGGGCTCCCGTCTTCGGTAACGATTCGCGAAAAGTTAATAGTCATACGACTGCAGGTAAAGATCACGCGGCCGGGCGACGACGCGTGTTGACAGCGTTCGCACACGTACGTAACCTTGCCGCCGACTCCAGCGGTGATCCCTTTCCGGACCGGCTCCCATGGCTGACGCCCGCAGGCAGTTGCTGATGGACGAGAAGGCGATCGAGCGCGTCCTGGCCCGTATGGCGCGCGAGATCGTCGAAAAGAACAACGGTACTCAGGGCCTCGCACTGGTGGGAATCCACAGGCGAGGCGTCCCGCTCGCCGAGCGGCTCGCCACCGAGATCGAGAGGGCGGAGGGCAAGCGCCCTCCCGTTGGCAGCCTGGATATCACGCTCTATCGCGACGACCTTCGGGCGATCGGCCGGATGCCCGTTGTCGGCGAGACGCGGCTGCCGCAAGGTGGGATCGAGGACCGTGCGGTCGTCATCGTGGACGACGTCGCCTTCACGGGACGCACGGTGCGTGCGGCGCTGGATGAGCTTGCGGACTTCGGGCGCCCGGCGCGCATCTATCTGTGCGTGCTGGTCGACCGCGGCGGGCGCGAGCTGCCCATTCAGCCCGACATTGCGGGGCGGGTCGTCGAGGCCGGCCCCGGTCAATACGTGGAGGTGCTGGTGCCTGAATTCGACGGCCGTCTCGCGGTCGAGTTGAGAACGTCGGAGGGTGCGCCGTGACCGCCTCGACCTATCTGGGCAAGGACCTGATCGGCCTCGAGCCGCTCTCGGCCGAACAGATCCGCGCGATCCTGGACACCGCGGAGCCGTTCAAGGAGATCAGCGAGCGGGCGATCAAGAAGGTGCCGGTGCTCCGGGGCAAGACCATCGTCAACCTCTTCTTCGAGCCCTCGACACGAACGCGGATCTCCTTCGAGTTCGCCGAGAAGCGGCTGAGCGCGGACACGGTCAACGTGGCCTCGACCGGCTCGAGCGTGGCGAAGGGCTAGACGCTGGTCGTCACGGCGCGCAATCTCGAAGCGATGCAGATCGACATGGTCGT
>CALKIP010000329.1 GCA_937995995.1 uncultured bacterium | reverse complement strand
CCGCGTACGCCGCCGACCGGTCCACCTTCGAGGGGTCCTTTCCGCTGAAGGCGCCGCCCCCGTGCCGCGCCGCGCCACCGTACGTGTCCACGATGATCTTGCGGCCCGTCAGCCCCGTGTCCGTGGCCGGCCCACCCTCGACGAACGAGCCCGAGGGATTCACCCAGGCACGGTCGCGCCAGTCGGCGGGCAGTCGCTCGACCGGTAGCGTCTCGGGCACGAGCTCGTCCAGGACGAAGGCACGGATCTCGTCGAGCGAGACATCCGGAGCATGCTGTGTCGACAGCACCAGCCCCGTGATCTCCGCCGGCGCGCCATCCACGTAGCGCACCGAGACCTGGCTCTTGGCGTCCGGCTTCAGCCACGCGACCGCGCCCGAGTGGCGCAGCTCGGCCAGGCGGCGCAGCAGCGCGTGCGACCACGTGATCGGCGCGGGCATGAGCTCCGGCGTCTCGTCCGTCGCGTAGCCGAACATCATCCCCTGATCACCTGCGCCCTGCTCGGTGCGGTCGCCCTTGTCTACGGCGCGTGCGATCTCGCCGGCCTGTGCGTGCAGCCGGTTCTGGACCTCGACCGTGTCGGCCGAGAAGCGGCCATCGTCCTCGATGTAGCCGATGTCGCGGATCGCGTCGCGCACGATCGCCTCGATCTCGGCTTCCGTCAGCGTCGCTTCGCTGCGGATCTCACCGGCCAGGCAGACGAAATTCTGCGTGACAAGGGTCTCGCATGCGACCCGGGAATGGGGGTCCCGCGACAGGTAGGCGTCGAGGATCGAGTCGCTGACCCGATCCGCGACCTTGTCGGGGTGCCCCTCGGACACGGATTCGCTCGTGAGGATGTAATCGCTGGCCATAAGCACCCCGATTAAAAAATGCCCGCCGCCGGAAAGCTCGGCAGCAGGCCTCCGGCGCTTTAGTGCTTTCTTTAACGTGGGGCACAAGCTGCCGACTCAAATCCCACGTGCGGTCACGCTCACGCGCCGACCACAGCTCTGTTCCTGCTCCAAGCTATGCCACCCCGCACCGACATGTCAAGGAATGTGGCTTGCGGTATCGTGGGGAGGGAGGAACCAAATGCGCGGACACAAGCTCTACGGACCCGGCCCCGAAGAGGTCGAGCCGCTCCAGCCGGTCCCGGACCTGGCCGGCACGCCCGTCGACGACGCCCAGGGCCGCCCCACAGGCGTGCTCCACGGCTCACTCGCCGAGGCCGATTCCGGGCTCATCCGCTACCTGGACGTGGCCCTCGACGAGGAGCGCCGACACGTTCTCGTCCCCATGGGCCACGTCCGACTCGAGCGCGAGCACTTCGGCCGGCCCCGTCTGCGGCTCCTCGGCGCCACCCGCGAAGAGCTGAATACGGTCCCGACCTACCACGCCGACCAACAGGAGGTCGATGGCCGACTCGGCCGAGAACTCGCCCAGGCACACGGGCGCCTCTTCCATGGCGAGCGCTACTACGCCCACCCCGCCTTCGACCACAGCGGCCTCTACGCCGGCGAGCACCCCATCGTCCAGGGGCCCTTGCCGCCGCCTCGTGGCCAGCCGCTCCACCGACTCGGCGAGCTTCCCGAGTACCAGATCGCCCGCGGCGAGCCAGACATTCGTGGCTGGCCTCTCGAGGCCGGCGGCCGAAGCGGCGGCACGCTCGACGACCTCGTCGTCGACACGGAGGCGAACAAGGTCCGCTACGCCATCGTCTCACTCGAGGGGCGGGACCAGACAATCCTCCTCCCGGTCGGCTATCTTCGGATCCGCGAGGGGGAACGCCGCATCGAAGCGCCCGCCCTCCAGGAAGATGACCTGATCGCGCTGCCGCGCTACGAGGGAGGCCCCATCACGCGCGCCGTCGAGGAGTTCGTGCGCGATACCCTCGAGGAACGCCTTGACGGCGATGGGCGCCACTTCCGACGCCCCGACTACGAACCTGCAGGGCGCCGAACGCATCGGACGTGATGGGTTCGGGCGTGACCGGCTCCAGCAGGACTCGAGCGTGACGGGGCCGGGCATCTCGAGGCGGGGCGGCATACGACCGGGCCGGGTGTGGGGCTGAGGTCGTCGTGGGCGTGAGGCTCGCGGGGCGTACCCTCAGATGAGTGCCGTGCCCACCCCACCCGGAGTCTCCCAGGCGTCGAACGCCTCCGCCGCGGCTACGCCGTGGGCCGCCCCCGCCGCCGCCAGCCGGTCCCGAAGCCACACGTCGCTCTCCGGCCACCCCACTCGCTCCCCGTAGAACCGCCCGAGCTCCAGTACGACCTCGAGCACGCTCGAGACGTCCACCACGCGCGCCGGCAACGTGGAATGCTCGTCGCGGAGCGTGAAGACCGGCGCCGGCTCGCGGTGTGGCGCCTGTGGGGCGACCACGCCGCCGATCCGCGCCAGCGTGATCGCATCGCGCACGATCTTGCCCGTCGCCTGGTGGTCGGGATGCCGGGGGCCACGCACCCAGGCATCGCCCCACGTCAGCACTGCGTCCGGCCGCACCTCCGCCACCACGCGTGCGACCTCGTATGCGGCGTCGACCGTCGCCTCCACGCGCGTATCCTGAAAGTCCATGAACCGTGGCTCCGCACCCAGGATCGCCGCCGCCGATTCGCCATGCTCCGTGCGCCGGCGCGCCACCTCCTCGTACGGCAATCGGCCCAACGCCTCGGTCATCCCACCCCGCGTCAGCCACAGCAGGACCACCCGATCCCCGCGCCTGGCATGAAGCGCGATCGTACCCGCACACCCGACCTCGTCGTCCGGATGCGCCAACGCCACCAGCAGCGTCGCCACACTCCCTCCTCTCATTGCAGAAGCCCGATGCGGGTCAGTCCCGCTCGACGCGGATCGTCACCTCTACAGCGGCCGCACCCGATCCCGTCGACCCTACCAGTCCGCTTCGCGTGCTCGATCGCAACGTCAGGCCGTCGGGTAGGAAACGCCCGATCGTGTATTGATGCAATGGCAAAGCCGGACAGTCGGTGTTCGGAAAGAATCGCAAGGTGCGTCCCTCGGCCGCGTAGACGCCGGCACACAGTTCGTTGCCGGATCCGTTCCCTCCCACAGGGTAGCCGAAGCTCCTCAATTCGAAGCGACGATCCGCCCGCAGCGTCAACGCCACCGGGAAGGTGAAGCCATCCCCGAAGCCGTCGCCGTGGAACGCATCGCCGAACCCCGCAACGCCACCACGGATCTCCTCGACGCCCGTCCACAGACCCGCCAGCTCCACCGGAGCCGAATCGAAGATGAGAACGCCTTCCACCGCATCATCGCCGCACGCCACCGAGCCGGCAAGACCCGTGGCGAGCAGCACCGTCCAGCGCCTGATCCGCATGATCTCCCCCATCGCAGCAGCGTGCCCCTCTGCCACCCCACAGCCTGTGCCGCTGTCTGGAAGACTCGTGCCGAGCACAAACGCATGTTTGAGGACGTTGACTTTCCATGGCCGGGCCACCATGTTGCCCGCCATGGAACTGTTACTCGCCTGTGCATGTGACGACGCCCGCGTCCGGCCCGACGGAAAGCTGGACGTGACGGGCATCTTCAATGAATTGTACGCCCCCGGCTTTCCGGCCATGCAGGACCGGATGACGGTGGTGTTCGTCGTGGAATGGGGCCCGGAGGAGACGGGTCGGATCCCGCTTCGTGCCGATCTGGTGGATGAGGCGGAGCGCCCGGTGCTAACGATCCAGGGCCACACGGACGTGGAGGCGCGCGGGGGAGAGCGCGCCGCGCCGCAGACGCGATTGGTCATGCCACTCGAGGAAGTGGTCTTCCCTGCACCGGGCCGCTACCACTTCAATCTGAAGGCCGGTGAGCGGACCGTTCGCGCCTTCTCGCTCTTCGTGGGGGAGCGGGAGGAAGACTGAATCCGACGGATCCCGTGCGGGCGGACTGGGTAAGAGCCGCTGTAGTCGTCTGCTGAACGGGATTGGGCCGTCTTCGGAGGGGCCTGTGGAAGGATCGGTACTGGCGCTGCCCTCACGGGAGTTGCTGCGCGTACTCTCAGCGCTGTCGGACGAAAATCGATTCAGGATCGTCGTACTCCTCTCCGAGGAGAAGTGCGCGCTGTCTTCCGGCGCTGTCGGCGCCGCCCTGGGTCTTTCCCCCTCCCTGGTCTCGCACCACCTCTCGATCCTGGAAAGCGCGGGCGTCGTCGACCGACGCAAGGACGGCCTCTGCACCATGAACGCGCTGCGGCGCGAAATCCTCCGGCGCCACCTCGCCATCCTCTCCAGTCTCTGCGAATAACTCGGTATCTGGCCTGGCTCCACGCGGCCACCCATGCCTCTCCGTGTCCTCCGTGCCTCTGTGTGAGCTTCAGAGGAAACCAGAGGAGCCCCTGGAACGCAAAGCGGGCGCACGCCCGGTGGCGTGCGCCCTCTTCGAAGTGCGGGACTCGGCCTCTCCGAGGCCCGTGACTCACTCGCCCTTGCGGATCCCCGGCTCGGTCATCGGGCGCGGGTCGAGCAGTTCATCGAGCTTCTCCTCGGAGAGCAGCCCCCGCTCGCGGGCGACCTCACGAACCGTGGTCCCCTTCGCGTACGCCTCCTTGGCGATGTTCGCCGCCGCATCGTAGCCGATCGCGGGGGCGAGCGACGTCGCCAGCATCAGGTTGCCCTCGAGCAGCTCGCGGATGCGCTCCTCGTTCGCGACGATCCCCTCGACGCACTTCTCGGTCAGGACGCGGCACGCGCCGGCCAGGATCTGGATCGACTCGAGCATGGCGTGCGCCATGACCGGCATCATCACGTTCAGCTCGAAGACGCTGCCCTCGCCGCCGACGGTGATCGTCGTCTGGTTGCCCATGACCCGCGCGGCGACCATCGTGACCGCCTCGGGGATCACCGGGTTGACCTTCCCGGGCATGATGCTCGATCCCGGCTGCGTGGCCGGAAGCGTGATCTCGGCGAGCCCCGCCCGCGGCCCACTCGCCAGCCAGCGCAGGTCGTTGGCGATCTTCATGAGCGAGACGGCGAGCGTGTTCAGCGCGCCGTGTGCGTAGACGATCGTATCCCGCGTGGCCTGGCGCTCGAAATGGTTCTCCGCCTCGCGGAAGTCGATGCCCGACATCGTCGAGATCCGCTCGATCGAGCGCCGGGCGAACTCGGGGTGCGTGTTGATCCCGGTCCCGACCGCAGTTCCGCCGAGCGGCA
>CALKIP010000328.1 GCA_937995995.1 uncultured bacterium | reverse complement strand
ATCCGGAGTAGACCGGATCGCGTTTGATCTGAACCACTATGGGGGTCAGTCGGTCATGTTGAAGGTCATGGGCGCCGCTGCGCGGCGCCTTCCTCACTGCTCCCACCACAGCTTCCCGCGCACCTTCTCAATCGGCGCCACCTGGTTCATCGTCCAGGCATCGAAGAGCGCGCCGTTCACCATCACGTAGCGTACGCTCTCCGTGCTCCGGATGTTCTCGAGCGGGTTCTGATCCAGCACGACAAGGTCGGCCAGCTTCCCAATCTCGATCGAGCCGAGGTCGCCATCCAGGCCGAGGTATTCGGCGCCGTGCAGTGTGGCGGCGCGGATCGCCTCGAGCGGCGTCATCCCGCCCTGCGCGAGCATCCACAGCTCCCAGTGCGCGCCGAGGCCGTCGAGCTGGCCGTGGGCGCCGAGCTGGACCTTCCCGCCGCGGTCGAGTATCGCCTTCGCCGCACGCGCGACCTCCACGTGGAAGTAGTCGTCCTCCGCGGCCATCTCGCGCCGGCGGCTGCGGGCTTCGACCATCCCCGGCGGGGTGAAGCGGATCAGCCGCTCGTTCTCCCAGACGTTCGACTCCTGGTACGCCCAGTACTCGCCGTTCAGCCCGCCGTAGTTGACGACGAGCGTCGGCGTGTAGCCGGTCTTCGACTCGGCGATCAGCGTGAGCGCATCCTTGTACAGCGGAGCGACGGGGATGTTGTGCTCGAGCCCCGTATGGCCGTCCAGCACGTGCGTCATGTTGAAGAAGTACGTCGAGCCGCCCTCGGGCACGACCATCATCTCCAGCTCGCGCGCGGCCTCGACGAACTGCTGCCGCACGTCGCGGCGCGGCTGGTTGTAGCTCTTCACGCTGAACGCGCCCACCTTCTTCATGCGACGCAGGTGGCTGAGCGCGTCGTCGTAATCCCGCACGACCGCCTTGTACGAGCCCTCGGCGCCGTAGAGGATCCGCCCGGTCGAGAAGAGCCGCGGCCCCACGACCTCACCCGAGCGCACCAGCTCGGCCGCCGAGAAGAACATCTCGGTGTCGTTCGACGGGTCGTGCATCGTCGTCACACCGAACGCCAGGTTCGCCAGGAAGCTCCACGGCGTCTGCGGCGTGATCCCGCTGCTTCCGGTGCCGATGTGCGCGTGCACATCGATGATCCCCGGCATGATCGTCTTCCCGGCGACGTCGATCCGCTTCGCGCCACGCGGCACGCTCACCTCGGACGCCGGTCCGACCGCCGTGATGCGGTTCCCCTCGACCACGACCGTCGCGTTCTCGATCACCTCGTCGCCACGCATCGTGATGACGCGCGCGCCGACGAGTGCGACCGCACCCTCGGGCTTCGCGCTCTCGGCGCGGAAGCCGATGTACAATCCCTCGGCCTCCGGCGCGGCCTTGAGGCTCGCCGCGTCCGCACCGTCGAAGAAGGCGAACGTCTCGACCAGGTCGCGCTGGTAGAGCTCCGGCCCGAGCGACCAGTAGAGCCGCCTCGAGTCGCTCGACCAGTGCAGGTTGAAGCCGGCGTCGCGCGAGACCCGTGCGATCGGATACTCGTTCGCGTTCGGCCCGATCGTGACGGTGCGGCCCGTCTTCGGGAACGGCGCCACGTGCACGTGGTGCCGCTCGTGGATCGCGACGTAGCGCTCGTCGGGCGAGGGGACGAGGTCGGTGGCGTTGTCGGAGATCAGGTGGACCTGGCGGTGGTTGCCGTTCAGGTCCACGCTGACCAGTGCACGCTTGCCGTTCTCGAAGGCGAAGAGGTAGATCCGCTCGCCCGCGGCGTCGAAGCGCGGCCGACTTCCCGCTTCCGTGACCAGCACGGGCTCGCCGCCCTCCGCCGCGACCCGGTAGATCCCGGTCTCGCGCGAGTAGTAGCTGCCGCGCAGCCTGTCGCCGCCCGCGCGGCGGTAGACGACGGTCCTGCCGTCCGGCGAGAACGAGGGCTCCACGTAGTGCCCGGGCCGCGAGGTCAGCTTCTTCCGGTCGCGCCCGTTCGTGCGCACCGTCCAGACCGCGCCCAGCTCGTCGTCGCTCCAGGTGGTGTAGGCGATGCGCTCCCCGTCCGGCGACCACGCGGGGAAGAGCTCGAAGCGCGCATCGTCGTTCGTGAGACGACGCGGCGTGCCGTTCGGCAGCTCACGGATCCAGAGCTTGCCGAGTGCGTTGTAGACGACGCTCCGGCCGTCGGGCGAGACCGTGACCCAGCGCAGCATCCTGACGTCGAAGCTGTCCGGCGCGACCTCCTGTGCGAAGCGGACCGCCTCGGTGATCTGCTGCGACACGCGTGCGCGGAACGGGACCACCTCCGCCCGACCGCTCTCCACGTCGACGCGGTGGATCTTGCCGCCCGCCCAGACGACGATGCTCCTGCCGTCCGGCGTCCAGGAGAAGCGCGGGTAGACGCCGAAGATCGCCCACGCCTCCTGCTGGTCGTGGTCGAGGCCGTCGAAGACTTGCCGCTCCCTGCCGCTTTCGATGTCGTGTAGCGTGAGGACCGAGTTGAGCCCGACACGCTTGACGTAGGCCAGCGTGCGGCCATCCGGCGAGACGACCGGCCGCGCCGCACCGCCCGGCCCGCGGATGAACGTCTCCACCTCGCCCGTCCGCCGGTCCAGCCGCTTGATGGCGTAGATCCCCGGGTACGGGTTGCGGTTGTACTGGAAGCCGCCGCCCCCCGTCACGTCCTCGCTCCAGTAGAGCCAGCGGCCGTCCGGCGAGAGCTCCGGCTCCGCCGAGTTCTGCTCCCAGTTGCGACGATCCGTGAGCTGGAGCCCGCTCCCGCCGCCGATGTGCCACATCCACATCTCGCCCGCGCCGAGCGAGCGCGTGTTGCGGTAGTGCTTGCGCGCGATCACGTACTCGCCGTCCGGAGTCCAGACGGGGTCCATGACCTGCCGCTCCTTCTCCTTCGTGATCTGACGCGGGTTCGAGCCGTCGGCATCCACGACCCAGATGTTCTCGAGCCCATCACGGTCGCTCGTGAAGGCGATCTTCGTCCCGTCCGGGCTCCACTTCGGCTGAGTCTCGTACGCCGGCCCACCGAGAAGGAGCGTCGCCGCGCCGCCGTCGATCGGCATCGTGTAGATGTCGCCGAGCAGGTCGAAGACGAGCGTCTTGCCGTCGGGGCTCACGTCGACGGCCATCCACGTGCCTTCGTCGGTCTCGAACTCGATCGTCCGCGTCGGGCCGTGCGCCTCGGCAATGTTCCAGGGGGCGGCCGCCTTCTCGTCCGGCGCGTCCTGGGCGGCCGCGGGGGCGGCCACCAGGGCCAGGGCCAGGGCCAGGGCTGGGGCTGAGTGTCGCATGACTGGGGAGACTCCCTTGGTTAATATGCTGTCCGTACACATGTTACGGGGTCGAAGCACCGATCGATCGGCAATGTAAGTCGATGGCGCGGCGGCGTCGAGGGCGGCGAGGCTCGACAGTTCCGCGAAACGTTCGAGATTACAGGGATGGAGTCGCAGACCAGGGCGCAGGCCGAGCGGCCGGACGGCCGCTCTTCTCATGACGAAAGTGTGCGAGGCGGCACCCGCGGTCGCGGCGCACGTCGTGGTGCGCCCGGCCGCGCGCGGCGCACGCGCCTCTTCCTGCACGAACTCGAGCGGCTGCTCCGCACTGCGGGCCCGATCGTGGTGAGCCAGCTCGGGATGGTCGGGATGAACACGGTCGACACGCTGATGGTCGGCCCGCTCGGCGCCACGTCACTCGCCGCCGCGGCCTTCTCCGGCGCGGTCCACAACACCGTGCTCTGGATCTGCTCCGGCGTGGTCATGGGGATGAGCCCGCTGGTCGCCCAGGCGTTCGGCGCCGGCGACCGCGAGCGCTGCCGTCACATCCTCGTCCAGGGGCTCTGGCTCTCGCTCGTCTTCAGTATCCCGCTGATCTGGAGCTCGATCGAAGGCGAGCCGATCGCGCACCTCCTCGGCCAGGAGGACGGCGTCGCCACCCTCGCCGGCGGCTACCTGTGGGCCATGGCGTTCGGCGCGCTGCCGATGATGCTCTTCACCGTCTTCCGCCAGTACCTCGAGGGGATGGGGATGACTCGCGTGCCGATGGTCATCACCCTCTTCGGGCTGGGGCTCAACATCGTCGGCAACGCACTCTTCATCTACGGCGTCGAGGGCTGGATCCCGGCGATGGGCGTGATCGGCGCCGGGTGGGCGACGACGCTCGTGCGCTGGGGGATGCTACTGGCCACACTCGCCTACCTGTTGTGGACCCCGCGCATCCGCCCGTTCGCAGGCGTGAGCTGGAGACCCGACTGGCGACTCCTCGAGCGCATCACGCGCATCGGCACGCCGATCGGCGCGCAGCTCGGACTCGAGACCGGACTCTTCGCCTTCGCCGCCGTCATGATGGGCTGGTTCGGCGCCGTCGAGCTCGCCGCGCACCAGGTCACCATCAACATCGCCGCGACCACCTTCATGGTCTCGCTCGGCGTCAGCATCGCCGGCTCGATACGCGTCGGGCAGCACATCGGCGCCGGCAGCCGCCGCGGCGTGCACCGCGCCGTCGTCGGCAGCTACCTGCTCGCACTCGGCTTCATGGGCGTCTGTGCACTGCTCTTCCTGGCGCTGCCGGAACAGCTGATCGGACTCTACACGGACGACCCGACGCTGATCGAGCTCGGCGCCACGCTCCTCGCCTTCGCCGCCGCCTTCCAGCTCTTCGACGGCGCACAGGTCTCCGGGATCTTCGTCCTGCGCGGCGCCGCCGACACCAAGATCCCGACCATCCTGGCCGCCCTCGGCTACTGGATCATCGGCGTGCCGCTCGCCTACACGCTCGGCTTCCACACGCCCATGGGCCCGCGCGGCATCTGGGCGGGGCTGGCCTTCGCACTCGCCGTGGTGGCGGTGCTCATGGCGCTGAGGGTGCGGCGGATTCTGTGGGTGGGGGAGGTGCGCAGGGTGGAGGCGGAGCGCGCGGCGGTGTAGGCGGAAACGGGCCCGAAATCGGCGTATGCGTACCCAGGTGTCGCCGGCTGCCGATTGTGACGGTGGCCCATCAATCATTGATCCTGGTTTCGGGAAATCACTCCCGTGCCAGCCCGACATGGGCGAGGAGCTCGGCAGAAGCCGGCGGCGCTGAAAGCACAGAGGCTAGATCGTCGATTCCCCGTATCCAGGCCCGCTCATCAGGAACCCAC
>CALKIP010000327.1 GCA_937995995.1 uncultured bacterium | reverse complement strand
GCGGGAGAGCCGCCTGACGGCGGCGGGAGAGGCCGAGGCCTGGTGTGCCCTAGTGATCGTCGGCCTCACCGAGTCGAATATCGTTTCCGTACCCCACTCGTGGCTCGCAAACGAGATCGTGCTCGGATACCGAGTCGGATCTCGCAGCTGACCCGCCGAGGTAAGGATGCCATCGAGATCGAGCCCGCTATCCGGGAGCTTTCTCGACCGCGAGGTTGCGGGGTGCTTCCATTACGATATTCGACCCGGTTTGGAGCCGAAACCGGAGCCGGAGCCGAGACCGGCGCCAGAGTCGGAACCGAAGCCGAAGCCGGTCCGGGGTCGGTGAACTCCCGATCGAGCGCGGGGGCGAGTGCAGGAGATATCTTTGCGCTCGCCCCCGCCTCGCCCTCATAGCTCCCGCAGGAACTCGCTCACCCGCCCGAACATGAGCTCCGCCTGCCGCTCGTCGTACTCCGCGAGCCCCTCATCCGCGAAGAGATGGCCCTCACCCGGGTAGAGCCACGTCTCGCACCGCGCGCCGGACCTGTGCACCGAATCGCTCAAGGCTTCCACCGCCCCGGGGTCCCTGAACGGATCCCGTTCCGCGTAATGGATCTGCAGGGGCACCTCCGCGGGCCACGCCTCCGCCCCGAACACCTCCACCGGCAGCGCCGCGTGCATCAGGACCACGCCCAGTGCGCCCGGACGGGTCAGCGCCAGGAGCTGTGCCGAGCCGCCGCCATTCGAGAAACCCGCGTACACCACCTCGTTCGGTAGATCGGCCACCGCCGCCTGGCTGCGCTCGATCAGCCACTCGATCCCGCCGAGCGACTCCAGTGCCCGCATCCCCTCGTCGTAGTCCTCGAACACACGGCCATCGTAGAGGTCGGGCGTGTGCACCGTGTGCCCCTCGGCACGCAGCCGCTCCGCCCAGCGACGCACCGCCGGCCGTAGCCCGAGAACGGAGTGGAAGAGGACGACTTCGCGGCCCGTGGACGATCCACCGTTCACATCTGCCTTCGATCCCATCGCTCGGCTCCTTGATTCCAGTCACCTGCTGCCATATTGTACACCGTACAATATGGGGCGACGAGGAGGGTGTCAATGAGTTCTGGGGACTCACGGGCGAATGTGACGGGTGGCGCATCGCAGGGGCGTGGCGGACGTGAGGGGCGTGGCGGACGTGAGGGGCGAGGCGCGCACCGGGATCACAGGCGGCCACAGGAGCGTGAGCAACACGAAAGGCTAGCGGCGAAGGCTACGCGTGCCGCGTCGTCCTCCGGCGGCCGAGGGCGCTCGAAAGGGTCGGCGGCGCGCACGCCCGGCCAGCGCGCTGGCCTGACGCGCGATGAGATCGTGGCAGCCGCGCGCGTCCTGGCGGACAGCGAGGGCGTGGAGCGGGTGACGATGCGGCGGCTGGCCGGCGAGCTCGGCGTGGCGCCGAACGCGCTCTACACGTATTTCCGTGACAAGACGGCGATCCTCGATGCGGTGTTCGACGATGTGCTGGGCGAGCTCGAACCGCCACCGCCGGGAGCCGTTACGTGGCAGGATGCACTCGTGGAACTCATGGGGGCGTCGCGTCGCCTCCTCCTGGCGCACCCGCGGCTCGCAACGCTCTTCCTCACGCGCCCGGGCGGCCCGAACGCGATGCGGCTGGGCGAGGCGACGTTGCGAATCCTTGAGCGTGGCGGGATCCGGGACAGGGCAGCCATCGAGGCGCTGCGCGCCCTGCTCGCATACACCCTTGGCTCGGCGGCGATGGAAGCGCCGCGACGCATGGAGCCGGAACGTGGCGAGCGTCTCGAGCGGGCCGCAGCGTTGATCGAGGATCTACCCGAGGATGCCTACGCGCTGACCCGGGCGTCCGCCCGCGACCTCGCGACGCACCCATCGGAGGAGGACTTCGAGCGTGGGCTGCGCTGGCTCATCCGTGGGATCGAGGCGGGGGCGGGCGGTGGGCTTCCGGCCACGGCGAGCCGGTGCGCCGGAGGCAGTAGTCCCACAGCGCGGGGCGATGCCGCTCCGTCGCCTCCACGAAGCGGTCGTGAACCTCACGGACGGACGGCGCGAATTCCTGCAGATCCCGTTCCTCGCTCACCGGCTCTCCTCGGTATCGATGATGATTCTGCGCCCTCGACCGGTCGGTCGGCACCCGGCGAGCCCAACCTCGTGGGCTCGCGGCAGGCCGGCAAGCGGCGCGCGGCCCTCATGGGCATGAGGCCGACACGAACGGTTCGGCGCGTTCTCATCTCTGTAGACGGATCCGGTGGATGAATGGATGCGGTGGCCCGCGACCTACCGGGTGGCCTCGGTGTGTACCATCACCGGCTCGACCTCACGGACCTCCATGGTGTCACCGTACTCGAGGTGCGGGCCGTCACGCGTGAGAGCCACGACTTCGTCGTATTCCCCAACGTGACGCGCGGTTCGGGCGGCGTCACGCAGGTTCGGGGAGCACGCCGTGCTTGAAAAGGTCGAACCACACCGCGCGGCTCGCCTCGTCGAGGACGTCCAGCTCGGCCATGATCTCCCGGGCGAACTCGACGCTGCCCACTCCACTCGCCGTGATCACACCGCGGTCGCGTACGGCCAGAGCATCCTCCACGTAGTGGTCCGCACCCGCGTAGGCCGGCGCCGCCGCAACGAGGTAGTCGCGGCCGTTGCTGGTGTGGCGCCGTGCAGCGAGCAACCCGGCCCGGGCGGCCGCGATCGTGGCCGCACAGATCGCCGCGATCGGCACCCCCGCGGCCTCGGCTCGCCCGAGCAGCTCGAGGACCGCGTCCGGCGGCCCGGCCGTCTCCCACAGCTCGCCGCCCGGTAGGATCAGGATCCGCATGTCGACGGGATCGACGGCGTCGAGCGTCGTGTCCGGCAGGATGCGCAGCCCGCCCATCGTGGTGATGGGCTCGCTCGTGAAGCCGACGCTGACCACCTCCATCCCGCCCGACCGCCGTAGCTCCGCAAGCGCGTGGGCCGGCTCCCAGTCCGACAGGCCGTCGAAGATGAGTACGTAGGCTCCGCCGCTCATCGTATCCTCTGTTCTCGGGTGATGTTGGAAACGCTTCGCCCGCTGTCATTGTGGTCGGCCGGGCTCGATGCAGGAACTCGGCCACATTGCTCAGGAACAGATCCGGCTGATCCTGGAAGGCGACGTGCCCATCGGAGGGGAGGTTCAACTGTCGGGAAGGCCCGATGCGCCGGTTGAGTTCGGCGACCGTCTCACCGGAGACGAGATGATGGTCTCCGCCCCTCACAACGAGGAACTCGCACGACACACGCTCGACCGCGTCGCGCCCGCGGCAGCCCACCGGCGCCTCCGCCCACTCACCGCTCCCCAGCACGCGCCCACCGCACCGCTGTAGCCCCTCGCGTCCGGGTGCGAGAGAATCGAGGGACGGATGACCGAATGAACTCGCCACCCGAGAACGCGAGGGCTCCGCATGAGAGTCACACTTCGCCACCTCACCCTCCTGATCGTGACCGCGGAATCGGCGGCGGCGCAAGGTGCCGGCACATGTATCGAGGGCAGCGTCCTCGACACCGACGGCGCGCCGGTCGAGCACGCGAACGTCTTCCTCCTGGAGACGCTCGACGGCGACCTCACGGGGGCCGATGGGCGGTTCGTGTTCTGTAGCGGCGCGGATGGAGCAGTCACGTTGGTGGTACTGAAGGACGGGTTCGACGAGCGGCGCACGCCGCTCACCCTCCCCATGAGTGAGCCGCTGACGCTCCGCGTCACCCGCGCGGCGATCCCGCTCGAGCCGATCGTCGTACGTGCGGGGCGGTTGACTGCCGGAGGCGATCCCAGGCTCGAGTTGAACAGCCTGCAGGTCGTGACCACCCCCGGCGCGGCGGCGGACGTCTATCGTGCCATCCGGACCTTCCCCGGACTGCAGGGGGTGGGCGAGGGCGCGGGTCTCTTCGTGCGGGGAGGCGATGTCTTCGAGACCCGGGTGTTCCTGGACGACGCCGTCGTGCTCTCGCCCTACCGCTACGAGTCGCCGACGGGCGGGTTCTTCGGCGCGTTCGATCCATTCCAGCTCGACGGCATCCACTTCTCGACCGGCGGCTTCGGCGCGAGCTACGGCGATGCGCTCTCCGGCATCGCCGCACTCTCGACGCTGGGCCGTCCCGACCAATGGGGCGGAGGCGTGACGGCCTCGCTGGCCAGCGTCTCGGCGACGGGCGAGCTGCCGCTCCCTGCGGGGCTCGGCGTGCGCGCGACCGCGACACGCTCGAGTACGGACCTCCTCTTCCGCATCAATGGCACGACCTCCGAGTTCACCAAACCACCCGAGGGCCGTGACCTGAGTGGCGGCGTCGTGTGGGGTTACCGTCCGACCGGCGAGGTGCGCGTGTTCGGGCTGGACCAGCGGAGCCGGCTCGGTCTCGTCGTCGAGGATCCGTCGTACACGGGCGAGTTCGGCGCGGAGGAGCATCACGACCTTGCCGTCGCCTCCTGGCGGGATCGCGTGGGCCCGCTCGACGCGGCGCTCACGATCGCGACGGCAGGGGCGACCAGCACCTCCACGTTCGGCGCGTTCCGGCTGCGAACTGGCGAACGCCTCCGTCAGGCCCGTGGCCGACTCGGCGTGAAGGTGCGCCCATGGCTGATGCTGACGGTCGGCGGCGATGTCGAACGCAGACGGTCGCGGTTCGATGGCGAGGTGCCCGACCACGAACATGATGAAGCGCCCGGTGCGCCGACATCGCCGGTCCGGTCCGCGATCGCCGGCACGCGCCATGGTCTCTTTGCCGAGGGCGACGTGTACATCACACCCGACCTTCGCCTGACGGCCGGGCTACGCACCGACCGTGCGACGCTCGCACGGCGCCGCACATGGGACCCGCGCCTGGCGGCGGCTTACCGCATCACCCGGCACGCCACGCTGCTCGCGGCGTGGGGCGTCTACCACCAAGTGCCGGCGCCGTACGTCTACGGGCGCGCGGACGGGGAGGCGCCGTCTCCGGCGGGTGGCGGTTCGAGCACCGTCGCCGTCGGTCGGGACCGCTCGAATGCGTCACCCTCCGGCGCTGGCGAGGCCGTGCCACCGCCGATGCGCGCCATGCACTCCGTCGCCGGATTCCAGCTCGGAGGCAGTGACGTGCTGCTCCGCATCGAGGCCTACCTCAAGCGTTACCGGGACCTGGCCCGGCAGGACCGGGACGGCGCCACGGTGACCGGCGGGCGCGGCGTGAGTCGAGGCGTCGACGTCTTCCTGTCGTGGCCGGAGTGGCACGGCTGGAGCGGCCGCGTGAGCTGGAGCTGGCTGCACGCCACCCGCACCGACCCGAACACGCGAACCCTCGCGCGGTCGCCCTTCGACGTCACGCACACGTGGATACTCGTCGTCGACCGACGGCTCGGTGAGGCGTGGCAGCTCGGCGCATCCGCTCTCTACGCGACAGGACGCCCGTTCACCCCCGTTGCCGCCGCCTCTCCGGCCGTGCGTCGTGACGTCTGGGTGCCCGAGCACGGCGCTCCGTACTCGGAGCGGCTGCCGGCATTCCACCGGGTCGACCTCGCGGGAAGCCGGCTGATCCCACTCGGCGGCGATCGGCTGCTCGTCCTCTTCGTGGCCGTCCACAACGCGCTCGACCGCGTGAACGCGTACGACATCGCCTACTCGGCCGATTATGCGGAGCGCCGCTTCGTGCGCAGCCAGTTCAAGCGCTCCGTCTACTTCGGTGCGACGCTCGACTTCTGAATCGGCGTGAACCACGCCTTTCGCGTAAATGCGCCCGGCTCCCCGATGTCCGAATGCTCACCTTCTTCTGGAGCGGCTCCATGCACACCCGGCCCCTTCTTCGAATCGGCATCCTCCACGGCGCACTCGCGCTGGCATTGACCGCGAACGCGGCGGCTCAGTCCGTGGCCGCCTCCGCCCCGGACGCCGAGGCCACCCTTCTCTCCGGCCCTGCACGCTGGGCCGACTCGGCCCGCATCGAGATCGAGACGGCCCACGCCCGTGCCGATCTCGATCGGCTGGGCCACGTGCGGGCGATGCTCGAGCGGGCGCTCACGCGCTGGCCCGACCACCCCGACCTGCTCCACTATCAGGGCTACGCCCTCTATCGTGAAGCAGCGCTCCGGCAGTACGTATGGGCCGAAAAGGATGTGGATCCGATCCTGGAGCGGGCGCAGGAGGTGCTCGAGCGGGCCAACGACCTTGGTGCGTACCCGGAGACCCGAGCGATCCTGGCCTCTGTGCTCGGGCAGCGGATCGCCAGCAGCCCGATGATTCGTGGCATGACCATGGGCCCGCGATCCGGCCGCCTGTTCGACCAGGCGCTTGAGGCCGCGCCCGAAAACCCGAGAATCTGGCTCCTGAGTGGGATGAGCGCCATCTTCAGACCGAAGGTGTTCGGCGGCGGGCTCGAGAAGGCGGAGTCGGAGATCCGCAGGGCCATCGAGCTCTTCGAGACCGATGCGCCGGCGCCACCCGCGCCGGCCTGGGGGCGCGGCGAGGCGTGGCTCTGGCTCGGTCAGGTACTCCAGCGGCAGGGGCGAGTCGACGAGGCGCGGGCGGCGTACGTGAAAGCACTCGAATACCAGCCGGGAAACCCGTGGATCCAGGAGACGCTGCTTCCCGCACTCGATGGCGGCCACTGAGGCAGCACCGCGGCCGCCCAGTCAACGCAGCCAGCACAGCCAACCCGACACTCGGCCACCCGGCAAACTGACCGGAAGCACGCCGGGCAGTTCCATACCGCCACAACCCACCGGAGGTGAGGTGAGTACATCTGCGCGAGGGTGGCTGCTCTACGCGGCGGCGTGGATCCCGTTCACGGTGGTCTACGCGTTCGCGCTGACGGCACAGGGCGAAACGACCTTCAGCTACGCGCTCCTTTCGGCGTTCGTCAGCATGAGCATCGCGGCGCTCGGCGGTGTCGTCGTCTGGCACCTGACCGGGCGCCTGCCGGTCGGGATGAACCGGGCCGTCTTCTTCTCGACGCACCTGGCGCTGGCCGGCATGTACGCCTTGCTCTGGAGTGGTGCCCAAATCGCCTGGATCTGGCTCGTGGCCGGGCCGGAGGTGGGACGCTACGTGGCCCGCCAGGCCGGCGCGTGGCAGGTCGTCAGCGGCGCGTGGATCTACGCGCTCATTGCCGGCATCTCGTACCTCATCCGCACGCAGCGGGAGCTACGCGGCCGCGAGGTCGCGGCCGCGCATGCGGAGGCCATCGCGGCACAGGCCCAGCTCCGTGCACTGCGTGCGCAGCTCAACCCGCACTTCCTCTTCAACTCTCTGCATTCACTCGGCACGCTGGTGCGCCACGAACCGGAGGTGGCAGAGGAGGCCCTCGACAGGCTCGGCGAACTGCTCCGCTATGCACTCGACCATGGCGAGCACGACGTCGTCCGCTTCCGTGACGAGCTCGCCTTTGCCCGCAACTACCTCGAGCTCGAGACGCTCCGATTCGGCGATCGGCTGTGCGCCCGGTTCGAGGTCGACGACACGGCACTCGACGCCGCCGTCCCGCCGTTCCTCCTCCAGCCGCTCGTCGAGAACGCCATCCGACACGGCCTCGCGCCACGGGCCGGGCGCGGCGCCGTCGAAGTCGCCGCCCGCCTGGAGGGCGAGCGCCTCGTCCTTGAGGTTCGCGACGACGGCCTCGGCGCACCATCGGCTGCACTCGACCACGCGGACGGCCTCGGGCTGCGCGTCCTGCGTCGCCAGCTCGAGACACGCTACGCCGGCCGGGCCGACCTCGAGATCACGACTGCGCCCGATGCCGGCTTTCACGTCGCCGTCTCGCTTCCGGCGGTTCTGCCTCGAAGGGAGTCGCCGCCCTCGAACGGAATGATCTCGGTCGAAGACCGGAACACGGCCCGGGAGAACGTGCTTGGGGAAGATAGGGTGCCCAGAAAGGAACGCGCATGGTGACCACGACCCCGAAACCGACTGCGCTGACCGCCGACGACGAGCCTCTCGCGCGCCGCAAGCTGCGCGATCTCGTCACCGCAGTGCCACTCGTCGAGATCGTGGGCGAAGCCGAGAACGGTGAGGCGGCGGCGCTGGCTATCGACGAGCTGCGCCCGGACATTGTCTTCCTCGACGTCGAGATGCCCGGCCTCGACGGCCTCGGCGTGCTCCAGCGCATCCGCCACCAGCCGGTGGTCATCTTCACCACTGCATACGATCGCTACGCCGTCGAAGCCTTCGAGCTGGCCGCGGTCGACTACCTCCTCAAACCCTTCGGGCGCGAACGCTTCAGGGACGCCGTCGAGCGCGCGCTCCGCACCCTCGCCGCGAATGATGTGCCCCCCTCTCTTGAGCGCGCACGCGCCACCCTTGGCGGCACTCCGCTGGGGCGGATCTTCGTACGCGACCGCGGCAGCATCGTGCCCCTCACCCTCGCCGCCGTCGAACGCTTCGAGGCGCAGGACGACTACGTGATCGCACACGTCGACGGCCGGCGCTTCGCTCTTCGCGTCACGCTCCAGGCCGTCGAGGAGAGCGTCGACCCGGCCCGCTTCATCCGCGTGCACCGCTCCCACATCGTGAACCTGGATCACGTCGAGGCCTTCGAGCCGTACGACGCGAACCGTCTTCTGGTTCGCATGCGCGGCGGCGCCCACATCCTCGCGAGCCGCAGCCGCTCGCGCGCGTTGCGAGAGCTGGCGCACTGAGGCGAGGTCCGGCCCGCCGAGACGGGTCCTACACCACCCGCACTGCATCGACGTGCCGTAGCACCTGCCTGGCCACGGCACCGTTTCGCGGACCGCTCCCGTTTCGTAGCTTTGAAGTTCAGCGCGCGGCGAGCGCCCCCCATCCTCGACCCGAACCCAAAAGCCCAATTGCGAATCCACGTCACCATTCTCGGCTGGCTCCAGATCGTGCTCGGCGCACTGGACCTCCTCATCGCCATGGCCATGTTCGGCCTGATCGCCAGCATCGGCCTCCTGGGAGGACTCTCCGGCGAGCCGAGCCTGCCGATCATCGGCGGCGTGCTGGGCACGATCGTCGGGTTCCTGATCCTGGTGACCAGCATCCCCAACCTCCTCGCCGGAATCGGACTCCTGGCCCACAAGAACTGGGCGCGCATCCTCGCCCTGATCCTCGGCGTGCTCAACCTCTTCAAGTTCCCGTGGGGCACGGCGCTGGCGATCTACACCTTCTGGGTGCTGCTCCACTCCGAGACACGGCGGCTGTTCAGCAGATGAGCGTGCCCGGATCACGGCGACGAGCCATCTCGATGGCTCGTCGCCGTGATCTGTGCGCGTGAGGAGGGCCTCAGAGAACGAAACGGCCAAGCTGAGCGCCGTCACGCCCAGACCCGCCGCACCGTGCCCTCTCGCCCACCGGCTGGAGCCATCAGCTCGTACACGTCCGGGTTGCCCAGCCCCCTCCACCCCTCGAAGCCGAAGTCCTCGGCGAAGTGCGTCAGGATCAGCGCCATCAGGTTGCCGTGCGTGACCACGACGGCGCACTCGCCCGGCTTGCCGAGCAGCTCCTCGACCACCGCGACGCCCCGTGCCATCGCCTCCCGCGAGGACTCGCCGCCCGGCAGTCTCAGCTCCAGGTCGCGGAACGACGCCTCGAGTCGGTCCATCCAGTCGTCGTGGCTCTCCGCGGCGAGCACCCGCTCACGTAGCCGGTGGTCCACCTGGATCTCCCGCCCCAGCCGCTCGGCCAATGGCTGGATGGTGGCGACGGCTCGCCGGTACGGACTCGAAGAGATGTGGTCGATCGGCTCGGAGGCGAGGAATTCCGCGAGGCGGCCGGCCTGCTCGACGCCCGCGGCCGTGAGCTCCGCGAGCGGCTCCTGCCCGACCGCCGAGCAGTGTCGGATCAGATAGATACGGTTCGCCATGGACCCGGCTTCACACCGAACCGTGCGCGCGACGGTGCAGCGCCCGGATCTCCTCCACGAGCGCCGGGACAGGGCCCTCAATCCTCACGCCTGGGGCGACCTCGCGGACCGGCAGAGGCCGCACCCGCGACGGCGGTACTCCCAACTCCTCGAGCCATTCGGTGAGCTGGGCCGAAGAGGCCACGTAGACGATGCGACCCAACCCGACCCACCCGTGGGCTGCGGAGCACATCGGGCAGTGCTCGCCCGAGGTGTAGACGGTCGCCGCCGCTCGCTCCTCGGGGGTCAGCCTCGTCGCCGCCCAGCGCGCCAGCTCGAATTCCGGGTGGCGCGTCGGATCGCCGGTGGAGACGATGCGGTTGCGGTCCTCGGCCAGGACCGTCCCGTCCGCACCGACGAGAACGGAGCCGAACGGCTCGTCGCCATCCTCCAGCGCCTGGGCCGCGAGTTCGATGCAGCGGCGCAGGTGTTTCAGATCGTCGTCGTTGACCATGATGGTGTAGACCTTTTCTCCCGAATGGCATTGAAGTACTGTAGTGGGTCACCGAAGCAGGTGCACCATTCTCCCCTACTGCCTCTCCTGTCGCAACCGAATCATCCTGATCACCAGAAACGACGCCATGCCGATAGAGCCGCTCCAACGCCGGACCGCTCGCGTTCGGCCCACCCGGGAACGTTTCGCCCGTACGCGACTCGCACGGGATGCAGGTGATTCTTCCCGCTCCCGTGGGGCGAGCGCCTGGAAGCCCACGCACCCGCGTCCAGGCCGGCCCATGCCCCGCCCCGGGTCAGGCCTTCGAGCATCGCTGCTCTGTTTGGCCCTCCTCTGCGCCGTCCAGATCGCCGAAGCCCCTGCCCAGGAGCGGCTGGTCCGACGTTTCGCCGCCGACCACGGGCTCGAGGTCCCGCCGGTCCAGGCCCTCGTCACGGATCCGGAGGGCACGCTCTGGATCGGGACGCTGGGCGGCCTCTATCGCTTCGACGGCGTCGAGTTCCGCCGTTGGGCGCCCGACCGGGTCACGAGCGCCGTCGCCCAGCTCGCAGCCTCCGCCGACGGACGTCTCGCGGTCCAGGTCATGTCCGGCGAGATCTTCGAGGTGACGCCCGGCGGAACGGTGCGCCTCCCGCCGCCGCACGGCGGTTGGTCGCCCTACGTCCGAACGCTGGCCTACGATGCGGACGGCCGGCTCTGGAGCGTGGTCGGCGACAGCGCCCTGGCGCGCTACGATGGCGACGGCTGGACGGAGCTGGACGGTGCGACGTTCGCCGGCGAGAGAGTGCGCCGTGTGCTCCGCGATGCGGCCGGCGGACTCCTCGTCCTGACCGACGCCGGACTCTGGCAGCTCGACACTCCGGGGGCGAGTCCTCGCAAGCGGTTCGACACGTGGCTCTACGGCGTCGCCTCGACGCCGGACGGCCGCCTCCTCGTGCTGACCCACGATTCGCGGGTCGTCGAGCTGACGGAGAGAGGGAGCCGCGAGATCGCTTCACGTGCGGCCGGCGACCTCCCGGACGGCCGGCCGATCTCCATCATCGAGCGGAAGGGAACGATCTGGGTCGCACTGGACCGCTATCTCGTCGCTCTACGCGAGGGCCGACCGCCACAGATCATCGGCTCGCAGGACGGTCTCGACTCGGGCGGCCCGCTCCTGGTCGATCACGAGGGAAGCCTCTGGATGGGCGGCTTTGCCGCGCTCTTCCAGTTCCCGGAGCCGGAGACGACGATCTGGCACGAAGGCGGTGGGCTGCCGGGACGTCACACGCGCTTCGTCGCCCGCTCGGGCGATGTCCTCTGGGTCACGAGCTGGCAGGGCACTGCGCGCATTCGGCGGACGGAGACGGGACTCGGCGCCTCGACCCTCACCGAACTCGAGAGCAGGGACCGACCGTGTGTGGACCCTCTCGGCACCGTCTGGCTTTCCACCGAAGGCGCCGTCTTCAGGGTCCGCGGCGAGCAGATCGTCGGGCGCGTGCCGGTCCGGACGGAGTTCCTCTCCTGTGCGGCCGCGTCCGACCCGGCGATCTGGATCGGGACGCCCCACGGCCTCTTCCTCGCCGATGCCGGCGGCGGTACGCTGCACCCGGTCGAAGCGCTGCCCATCGGCGCGAGCCGCGTCGAGGCCGTGCTCGAGGACCGCGCCGGGCGGCTCTGGATCGCTGATGGCACACGGGCCTGCCACACCACCGCGGCACACGTTCGGGAAACGATTCGTACCGCTGCGGGTGACGCAGCGCGCCTCGCCGGTGGGCGACCTACGGCCGGTGAGCCGTCCTATACCGGCGATCGATCCGTGGCCCGCGAACCGTCCACCGCCGGCGAGTCGCAGACCGCCGGCACGGGCCGTTCGACGTCCGACCCCGCAACCGGCCTCCCAGCCGTCGATTGGGCGTGCGATGCACTCCCCGAAGCGGGCGCCGCCACCTCGCTGCTCGAGCTCGACGATGGCACGCTCTGGCTCGCGACCCGGCATGCGGGCGTCCTCGCACGCGGCGCCGACGGGTGGCGCCCTCTCCCCGCCAACGCCCGTCTGGCGACGCGCGATGTCTTCGCACTCGTGCCCTCGCCCTCCGGCGGCATCTGGATCGCCGGGCAGGGGATCCTCCAACGCGTGCGTCCGGGCGGGCCCGAGGGGTGGGAGGTGCTCGAGGCGCCCGGGCCGGGCAACGGGCTCCCCGCCGGAAGAGGCGCAGACCTGGTCGAGGACGACGACGGCACGCTCTGGATCACGACTTCGGTCGGCCTCGTGCACGTCCCGCCCGAGGCCCGGCATCTCTCCCTCGACCCGCCACGTGTCCTGCTGATGGACGCACGGGTCGATGATGAGCCGATCCCCCTCGCACTCACCGGGGCCCTCGAGCTCCCGGCCGACCGCAACCGCCTCGAGCTGCGCTTCGCCGCACTCTCGTTCCGGGAGCCGGGGCGGGTGCGCTACCAGGTACGCCTCTCCCCGGATGCCCCCTGGGTCGGCACTCTGGGCCAGCCGTCGTTCCGCTGGGTCGACCTCCCGGCAGGCCGCTACCAGGCCGAGGTCCGTGCATCGCTGGACGGGCGCACCTGGTCGGCCGAATCGGCCCGGTTCGAGTTCCGCGTCCTCCCCCCCTGGTACCGGACTCCGTGGGCACTCGCGCTCTTCGCCGCATTGGCCGGGCTCGTGCTCTGGGGAGCGTACCACGCAAGGACGGCCTACCTCGTCGGGCTCGAGCGGCAGCGCACCCGTATCGCCATGGACCTGCACGACGAGCTCGGCTCCGGACTCGGCAGCATCGGCATCCTGGCCGGGCTGCTCCCCACCGGCCGGGTCGACGAGGCGCAGCGTAACAGGATCGCCGAAGAGATCGCGGCGACCGCCGCCGAGCTCGGCAGCGCACTCGCGGACATCGTCTGGTCCCTCGACCCGCGTACCGCGACGCTCGAGGAACTCGCCACCCACCTGGCCGAGCACGGCGATCGCCTCTTCGCCGGCGAAGACGTCGACTTCAGGATGCACGCCCCGCGTGAGTGGCCGGCCGCCGAGCTTCCGCTCCCGCTCCGCCGCAACGTCCTCCTGATCGGGCTCGAGGCGCTCCACAACGCCGCCCGCCACAGCGGCGCCCGCAACGTCACACTCACATGGACGCGCCACCGCGGCTGGTGGCAGCTCGCCGTCAGCGACGATGGCGTCGGACTGGAACCGGATGCGCCCGACACCACGCGCCGCGGCAGAGGACTCGCGGGCATGCGACGGCGTGCCGAGGAGATCGGCGGCTCGATCGAATGGCTCGAGAACCCCGGCGGCGGAACCCGTGTCCGGCTCCGCTTCCCGATCCCCGGCCTCGCCGCCCCACGGGCACGTACCTGGCTCACCCGGCGCCGTCGATAGCATCTTCATGCCAGCGCGCCGATGGCGCAGGGTGGGCATTTTGATCGGATACCTTGAGACGAACACTCCAGGAGAGGGTGCATGATCCGCGTGGCCGCCATCGAGGACGACCCCCGCTACCGCGCCAGCCTCGAGATGCTGCTGCGCTTCTCGGGCGACTTCGAGCTGGTCCGGACCTTCGACGCCGCGGACCGCGCCCTCGCCGAGCTCGAGGAGATCCTCGACCGCGACGAGGAGCCCGGCTGGGACCTCGTCATCATGGACCTCGACCTGCCGCGGCTCGGTGGCGTCGAGTGCACCCGTCGCCTCAAGGCGCTGGTCCCCGGGACCACCGTCGTCGTCCTCACCGTCTTCGAGGATCGCGCCGCCGTGCTCGATGCGATCTGCGCCGGCGCCGATGGCTACCTCCTCAAGCACACCCCCGCCGAAGAGCTCCTCACCCAGCTCCGCGCGGTGAGTGCGGGCGGCTCTCCGCTCTCGGCCGGCGTCGCCCGCACCGTCCTCGACCTGGTCCGCCACTTCGACGCCGGAGGCCGCTCACGCGACGCCGCCTCCCGTCTCGATCTCTCCGAGCGCGAGCTCGAGGTCCTTCGCTGCCTCGTACGCGGGCACTCCTACAAGCAGGTCGCCTCTCAGCTCGGGATCAGCATCCACACCGTCCGCAACCACATCCGCAGCATCTACGGCAAGCTCCGCGTCCGGAACGTGGCCGGCGCCGTGAGCCGGGCGCTGAAGGAAGGGCTGGTTTGAGGCCTGCCCCCCCCAATCCAATGCCGGCCGGGCCGGGGCCACCTGTCTGACACCGAATCCGGCGGATCCGTACGCGTAGCTGGACGGGTCCCGGCCTACCGTGACGGTTCGGGCAAATCCGGCATGCACCCACCCGAGCCCTGAAAGGCATGGCATCTTCATGCCATGCCGCACGCGCCCGGCCCGTGCGATCTTACTCGGCAGCGAACATCCGTCTCGACGACTCTCCCCCCTCCCCGGCCGTCAACCTCGCCGGATCGTGAAACTCGCCGGATCGTGAAACGCGCTCAATACGGAGATGCTCCGATGCCTGGAAAGACCGCAGCGGGCTGGCTCGCACTGGCCGTGGCCGCTCTGATCGTGGACTTCGAGATCTACGCCGACGACACGTCGGTGCAGGTCGCGCCGTACCGCGCGACCGCCGCGTTGGGGCCGCGGCCGTGAGCCTCGCTTCGCCGGACATCTTCGTGACGCTGAGCGTCGCCTCTCGGGGCGTCGCCGTCGAAACACGCATCAACGGCGTGCACGAGACCTTCGTCTCCGGCGGCGAGGAAGGTGATCTCGCCGCATCCGCGCCGATCAATCCGTACCTCGATCGCGGAACCAACACGGTCGAGTTCGCGCTCTCCCCGGTCTCGCGCGCCTCCGGCGAGCCCAACCCGCCGGAGTTCCGGGCCAGCCTCGAGCTTCACCGCCGAGGCGACATCGTCGACACCGGCTCCGCGGGCGAACGCCCGATCTTCGTACGCGAGCTGTCGGCGGCGGAATCGGCCTCCCTCGCCGCGGGCCGCGCGGTCACGATCACCGAGACCTTCTCCCTGGACCCCGCTCGCCTGCACGCCGCCGCGCAGGCGAGCGGTGCGGTCCCGGTGGCGCACCGCTCGGAATTCGAAGCGGAGATCCAGACCACCCTGGGGCAGCGTGGCACGCGCAGGCAGGTCGAGATCGTCACCCTCGGCCCCGATGCGGCGGAGGCGGCAGCACCCGGGCGGGATGCCTGGAGCCGCATCGCATTCCACCTGCGCCCCGACTGGGCGGACGGGCGCATCCGATCCCGGGACGACCGGAGCGGTGGCCGTGCCCAGGCGGCGGCGGTCGCCTGGGCCATCCTCACGATCGGTCTGGTCGCCTCCACCTGGCAGTCGGACGGGCTCATGAAGTTCATCGGCCTCGGTGTCGCGGTCGTCGCCGCCGCGCTCATCGTGCAGGCCATCCGGATCCGGCTGCACAGCCGCAAGTTCGGCGAGAACTTCCTCGTGCTCGAGCGCACCCCCGTCCTGCTGGGCCGCGACGTGAGTGGCGAGGTCGAGAGCGGCGTGCCCGCGGAGTCGCCCCCGGCCGATGGATTCCGCGTCCGGCTGCGCTGCGTGCATCGCTGGCAGGAGACCATCGATCGTCGTGGCGACCGGACCACCCGACAGACCCGCTACCGCCGCGACACCCTCTGGGAGGACGAGCATCGCACCGCCGGACGTCGCGACCCCGCGCGTGGAACGCTGAACATCCCCGTGCGATTCCGGCTCCCCACCAACCAACCCTCGAGTTCGATCCCCGACGCCGAGGAGGGGATCGTCTGGGAGGTCGTGGTCACCGCCCAGATGCGCGGGCTCGACTACAGCGCCCGCTTCGAGATCCCGGTCGTAGCCCCGTAGGTCCCGGAAAGACCGAGATCCACTCCCGCAGAAACCTGACCCACTAGCGACCGTAATCAGGAGTTCTGAATGCGTATTCCAATCGTACTCCGCTGGAGCGCGCTCGTCGCGCTCGCCATGCTCGCCCCCCTCGGGTGCGGCAGCGACAGCAAGTCACCCACGGATCCGGGCGAGGATGAGCCGCCGAAGGCGACGAGCATCTCGCTCTCCGCGAGCTCCCTCTCCTTCGCCGCGCTCCAGGATTCGAGTCGGCTCACGGCCACCGTGAAGGATCAGCGTGGCAACACGATGGCCGAGGCGAGCATCGACTGGGCGAGCACGGATACCACCGTCGCGAAGGTCAACGCGAGCGGATGGGTGTTTGCCGTCGCCAACGGCACGGTCAGCGTCGTCGCCACCTCGGGCACGCTCACGGACACGGCGAAGGTCGAGATCGCACAGGTGCCGACCACGGTGGCGCTGAGCCCGGACACACTCGAGCTCGCCCCGGGCGATACCGCGCGGCTCGACGTCGTCGTGCACGACGCGAACGGATTCGAGATCGAGGACGCGGCGCCGACCTGGTCGAGTGGGGATACGACTGTCGCCACGGTGGACGAATCGGGCCTCATCTCCGGTGTGGCCGAGGGCACGGCGCACGTCGTTGCGAGCGCCGGTGAGGCGGCGGACACGACGGTGCTGGTCGTCGCCGCGGGTGCGGGCGGTGGGGATGGCGGGGGGCCGGGGGAGGGTCCGGGTGATGATGTGGTCCCGGCAACCGTCGAGGCGGCGCCGGCACTCCTCGAGTTCGACGCACTCGGCGACTCGCTCCGGGTGACGGCGGTGGTCCGGGATGCGGAAGGCGCAGAGATCACCGATGCCGAGGTCGTGTGGTCGAGCACGGACACCACGGTCGCGTCGGTGGGCGGCGAGGGCTGGGTGGTGGCCCGCGGCAACGGTACGGCCTCGATCGTCGCGCGTGCGGGTGAGGTCGCCGACACGGTCGAGGTCGATGTCGAGCAGGTCGCGATCTCGATCGTCGTCACCCCGGACTCCGCGGTGGTGGGCGAGGGGGACACGCTCCAGCTCGAGGCCGAGGTCGTGGATGCGAACGGGCACGCGATCCCAGGCGAGACGATTACCTGGTCGAGCATGGGAGCGGTAATCGCCGACGTCGACGACACGGGGCTTCTGACCGGCAAGAGACGCGGGAGCTCGACCACGGTGCTGGCGAAGAGTGCGGAGCTGCTCGATACGGTTTCGGTCCGGGTCGCGGACCAGATCGTCTTCGCCAACGACGACGGCGAGATCTACCGGATCAACGACGACGGCAGCGGCGAGCGGCTGCTGGTCCCGAGCGGTGGCCGCAACCCGGTCTGGTCGCCGAACGGCGACAAGATCGCCTACGAGGTCGTGAGCGGCGAGGCCGCCAGCGACATCTGGGTCATGGACGCCGATGGCAGCGGCAAGCAACGGCTGACGACCAGCGGCAAGGCCTCTTCGCCGTCCTGGTCGCCAGACAGCAGGAAGATCGCCTACAGGGACCAGCCAAGCGGTGCCTCGGTCGGAACGATCCATCTGATGAACGCGGATGGCACAGGCAAGGCCAAGCTCTGGGTCAATACCACCTTCGAAGAGTACGATCCGGTATGGTCGCCAACTGGGGACCGGATCGCGTTCCGTAGCGTCGTAATCATGGTGGCCGCCACGGAGATCTTCGTCGTCAATACGGATGGAACCGGCGAGGTACGGCTCACGAACAACTCGGCAGAAGAGCGATACGTGACCTGGTCGCCGGATGGGAAAAAGATCGCGTACCAGATCGACGTGGGCGGTAAGGATCGCATCAACGTGGTGGATCTCGAGACGAACACCACCGAGGCGCTCTTTGCAGTTCCTGGCAGTTACAACTGGAGCTTCCCCCAGTGGTCGCCGGATGGCAGCATGATCATGCTCCATTCCGATCAGTTCGGCGACCCGCAAATCGTCACCGTGACGCCCGACGGCATGAATTCCAACTGGAACGGTCTCCACCCCGGAGTTCCTTCCCGGTTCGGGAAGTGGTCGCCCGGTGGCCAGAGGAGTTTGTACCGCGTTGGGGATAAGCACCTGTACACCCAGCGGTCGGGTGAGCGGCCGGTCTGGATCACGGCGAAAGCCGACGCCGGCGATTCACCACAGCATGCCTGGCGGCCGAGGCCGGTGATCTTCATCCCACCGATCTTCCCCTGACGCCTGCGCCAGCGGAGCACGGCGCCCGGAGCCAGGGGAACCGGGCGCCCGTGCAAACGCGCGTGAACGGAATGCCGTCGACGTAGGCACGGCAAAGCAAGGGGAGCGGACGACGACCTGTCGTCCGCTCCCCTTGCTTTGCCCCCCGTCCCTCCGTGGTCCGAACGATCCGGCGGCTACCCGTGGAGGGCCGGCTCGCCCCGCCCCGCGGCGAGGGTCCGCGCCGGCTGGGCGGAGAGCGCCGCCGTGCACAGCAGCACCAGAACGATCCACACCAGGTCCGCCAGGAGCAGGTGCACCCCCTGGAGCCAGACCGGCGCCCGCAGGTAGACGTTCAGGAAGCCGGCACCGAGCTGAACCAGGATCAGTCCGATCAGGGCGGCGGCGAGCCGGCGGGTGGCCGGGCCGGCGTGCCGCACGGCCACGTAGCCCGCCGCCAGGATCAGGTAGCAGCCCACGACGATGGCGATCAGCGGGTGGAAGATCCGCAGCGGCAGGAGCCAGTGCGTGATCCCGAGCGCCCGCGCCTCGCTCATCGAGATGGCGGAGAAGAGCGTGTCGCCGAGCGCCGTCACGGCGCCGCTCACGCCCAGGACGACGAATCCTGCCACACCCACCGCGAGCACGCCCATCGTCACGCCGTGGCCGCGCAGCCGTGGCGCCGCCCCGCCCGACGCCCACCAGCACGTCAGCGTGATCGCACCCACCAGCAGGAAGGTGTTGACCAGGTGCAGCGCCATGGAGATCGCGCGCGCCACCGAGTCGTCCTCGGCAACGAGCCCGAAGACGACCAGTCCCGCACCGAGCAGCGCCTCGACGACCATCAGCACGAGCGACGCCGCCGCCCCCCGGCGCACCAGGTGGCCCCGGGAATAGATACGCCGCGCCCACACCACCATCCCGACCACGAGCAGCAGCGACAGCCCGCTCGTCACCCGGTGCGTGAACTCGATCAGCGTCTCCACCTCGGGCGCGCGCGGGACCACCGTCCCGTTGCAGAGCGGCCAATGGCTCCCGCACCCCGCACCGGAGCCCGTGGCCCGCACGTACGCGCCCCAGACGATGACGAGGAGCACATAGGCCAGCGTGCCCCAGGAGAAGACGGCGTATCGATTCAACTTCATGGTACGCTTGCAGTTATCGAAGACTCGGGCCATGCCTCCCCACAAAGTTACCCTATCGGACCGGTTACGTCGACCTCCACTCATCGACAAGGTCGACATCGCCGCTGGCTACGTGGGCCGAACATGTGTGTGGGAATCCGGCCCCGAGGTCGTGCACAGCTCGAAGGTGCGAGTCAGCGCCTCGCCTAGCTCGGCCGCCCGCGCCGGCGCGTCGACCACGACCCACTGCATCGGCCGCTGGGGCTGGAAGCCCTTGGCGTTGCCGCGGGTACCGCCGTTGTGCAGCGCCGTGAACTCGAACGCGTCCGACTGCTCGGCGATCCAGCACGCCAGCGCCGTCTCCTGGAGCCGCCGGTACGAACGTACCCCGGCCGCCTTCAATAGCGCGCGCCGCTCCCCGTCGCGCTCGGCCTTGCTCGGCTCGGGGACGCCGGTCCTGTAGGCGCTCAGCACCTCGAGGACCGCGGCGCCCACCTCGGCGGGCGGCGCATCGGGCGGGAGCGCGAGGTACGGCTCCACGATCAGCACGGGGCCGTTCTCGAGTTCCGCCTGTGCATGGAGCACGATGCGCTCGCGCATGTGATAGGCGCCCGCCCGCCGCAGCGGCACACGCACCCCCGGCGGCGGGCGCAGCGCAGTACCCAGACGGGAGAAGTGAATGGCCCAGCGCGACGCCCCCTCTTCCCGCCCGTCGTCGTACCGGACGCGCACGAACTCGGCACCGACGGCGACGACCGTCGCGACCTCGCCCGTGCGATGGTTCCGAACCCGCTCGCCGGCCTCGACCTGGAGCGGCTCGCCACGGAACACCTCCACGGCCATGGATGCGCACCTCCTTCCCGATCACCCAACACTCGACGAGGTCATGATACGCGCTTCGCGCGCTCCGCGCCTCTGCGCACGAAACGAGGAACGTCAAGTCCGGTGCGGGTCCGGTAGCACCTTTATGCCATGGTGTCGCAGCGCCCTGTGATGTGATGCTTCAGGCCGTGAATACGACCCACGGTGAGTGTCCCTCCCCACGCCCGCCGTAGACCCGATCCATATCCGGAGTACGACGATGCCTGAACAGCGCCCGCGCGGCGTGCGTCCTCGCGCCACGCTCCTGCTGCTCGCCATGCTCGCGTGCGGCAGCGACGACAAATCGCCCACCGATCCGGGCCGCCCGCTCGAGCCCGCCGAGGTGGTCATCGCCAGGGATTCCCTCAACTTCACCGCACTCGGCGACACGACGCGACTCACCGCCACGGTAAGGGACCCGAAAGGTTCCGTCATCGGAGACGTGGCCATCGTCTGGTCGAGCACCGACACCGCGGTCGTGACGGTGGATTCGGATGGCTGGGTGGCCGCGATCGCCAACGGCTCCGCGAAGGTCGTCGCCAGGGCCGACAAGGTCGCCGACACGGTGGCGGTCGAGGTCGCACAGGTGCCGGCCTCGATCGAGGTGGACCCCGATTCTGTGGGCGTCGTCGCGGGAGACACCGTGCGCCTGATGGCCGTCGTGGCGGACGCCAACGGCGTGGAGATCGGCGACGCCGTGCTCCGTTGGAGCAGCGCGGACACGAGCGTGGTCACGGTCGACGAGACCGGACTGGCGACGGCGGTGGCCGAGGGCGACTCGGAGGTGCACGTGCGTGCCGGCGAGGCCGCCGACACCGTGAGGTTCACGGTCGCCAAGTCATCGGTCGAGGGTCCGGGTGATCCGGGCGATCCGGGCAATCCAGGTGATCCGGGAGACCCCGGAGACCCGGGGGATCCAGGCG
>CALKIP010000326.1 GCA_937995995.1 uncultured bacterium | reverse complement strand
GAGTCGGTCGGCTGCAACATCGAGCTGCCCTTCGAGCAGGGGATGAACGTCTACGTGAAGACGGCCATCGACTTCCGTTACTTCTTCGTGCGCAAGACGATGTTCGTGAAGTACGCCGAGGGCTTCATCATCTTCCCCGGCGGTTTCGGTACGATGGACGAATTGTTCGAAGCGCTCACGCTCATCCAGACGGGCAAGGTGCGGCACTTCCCGGTGGTCCTCTTCGGCAGCGCCTACTGGTCGGGACTGATCGAGTGGATGCGCCAGACGATGGAGGCGGAGGGCAAGATCGGGCCCGACGACCTGAACGATCTGATCGTGACGGATTCGCCCGAAGAGGCGGTCGACGTCATCCTGGAATCGTACCGCGCCCGGGTCGCGGAGCGTGATGCGCTGCCGCCGCGGGAACTCGACAAGGGGCCGACGCGCACGGAAAGTGCTGCAGGCAGCGAGCCGAGTGGCGGACGCGAACGGCCCCCGAACATCCCGAGAGGCGAAGATGGCATCTAGGAGCCCGTATCTGTCCGGACGCAGGATCGACCCTCGCCCCATCGAGGCGGGGATGCAGGCCGCCGACCTGATCGACAGTACCTTCCTGGCCTACAACGCCGGGCGCCTGCGTGAGGGGTGCACCCTCTTCTGCGACAGGATGCTCGAGGAGGATGTCACCGTCGGCGTATCGATCTCCGGCGCGCTCACGCCGGCGGGGCTCGGCGTAAGCGCATTGATCCCGCTGATCGAGACCGGGTTCGTCGACTGGATCATCTCGACCGGCGCGAACCTCTACCACGATGCGCACTTCGGACTCGGCCTCCCGCTGCACGAGGGCAATCCGTTCGTGGCGGACCTGCAATTGCGTGAAGAAGAGGTCGTCCGCATCTACGACATCTTCTTCGACTACTCGGTGCTCCTCGATACGGATTCCTTCTTCCGCCAGATCATCCGTGCGGAGGAGTTCCAGCGCAAGATGTCGACGGCCGAGTTCCACCACCTGTGCGGCAAGTACATCGCCGAGCGGGAGAGGACGCTCGGGCAGGGGCGCAGGTCGCTCCTCGCCGCGTGCTACGAGAACGAGGTGCCGGTCTACACCTCATCGCCAGGCGACTCGTCGATCGGGATGAACGTGGCCGCGGCCGCGCTACAGGGGAACCGCCTGGAGTTCGACATCTCCCTCGATGTGAACGAGACCGCCGCGATCGTGCTCGATGCCAAGCGCAGCGGCGGCAAGTCCGCGGTGCTGATCCTGGGCGGCGGAAGTCCCAAGAACTTCATGCTCCAGACCGAGCCACAGATCCAGGAGGTGCTCGGTATCCCCGAAAAGGGGCACGACTACTTCCTCCAGATCACCGATGCCCGCCCCGACACCGGCGGCCTCTCCGGGGCCACACCCGCCGAGGCGGTGAGCTGGGGAAAGGTCGACCCGGACCGGTTGCCCGACGCGATCGTCTGCTACACCGACTCCACGATCGGCCTCCCGCTCCTGGCGGCCTACGCCCTCGACCGCCGCGAGCCGCGCGAACCGAAGCGGCTGATGCGCCGCCGCGCCAAGATGCTCGCCCGACTCGAGGCGGAATACGCCAAGTCGAGCCGGAACGAGGCGGTCCAGGAGCGCGCACGAACGGAAGGCATCATGGAGTCGATGCTGGATCGGGACCGTTAGAGCCGGCCTTTGGCCGGCGGGAGGGCCGGCCTGGCGGGCGGCGGGAGAGCTGCAGTGGGCAGCGGGAGGACCCCCTTCGGGCGCGGGAGGGCCGGCTTGCGCCGGCGGGAGGGCCGACCCACGCACCCGCGCTCGCCCCAAACCCTTGGTGTCCCAGTCAACTGAACGGAGCCTGGAGGACCCAACGTGCGGGTGGCGATCACGGGAGCGACCGGGCTGATCGGGCGTGCGGTGGCGGCGGAGCTGAGGGGTGCCGGTCACGAGATCGTGGCGATCAGCCGCTCCGCCGGTGCAGCGCGGCGGCTGTTCCCGGTCGAGGCGGCGGATGTCGTCGTCTGGGACCCGATGGTCGGGCGAATCGATGCAGCCCGGCTGGAGGGGGTGGACGCGGTGATCCACCTGGCGGGCGAGACCATCGCCGGGCTATGGACCGGGCGCAAGCGCGCGCGCATTCGTGAGAGCCGCGTGCGCGGCACCGAGTTGTTGGCCCACACGCTCGCCGGACTTTCCCATCCGCCCCGGGCGCTGCTCTCCGCCTCCGCCATCGGCTACTACGGCGACCGGCCGCCCGACACCCCACTCGACGAGGACAGTCCACCCGGTAGCGGGTTCATGGCCGAAACCGGCGTGGCGTGGGAGGCCGCCACCCGGGCAGCCGAGGAGGCGGGGATCCGCACCACCCGCATGAGGTTCGGCCTGGTCATGGATCCGCGTGGAGGGATGCTCGCGGCCATCCTCCCGATCTTCCGACTCGGGCTCGGCGGGCGGCTCGGCAGCGGACGTCAGGTCATGAGCTGGATCGCACTCGACGACGCAGTGCGCGCCATCCTCCACATCCTCGGCAACGAGGGTCTCGCCGGGCCGGTCAACGTCGTGGCGCCGAACCCCGTCTCGAACCGGGGGCTCACACGAATGCTCGGCCGCGTACTGCGGCGTCCCGCCCCCTTCATCGTCCCCGCCTTCGCCCTGCGTCTGTTGCCCGGTGACATGGCAAGGGAGATGCTCCTCGGTGGAGCACGCGTGGTGCCGGCCCGCCTCCACGCCGCCGGCTTTCAATTCACCTGGCCCGAGCTCGAGCCGGCACTGCGCGGCATGCTCGGGTCGGACCGCAAGCGCTGATTCGCCGCACGAGGCGGCCTGACGGCGTCCCGACCGGGCCGCGGTGCAGCACCGGTGCGGCAAACACACCGACGCCGCAACTTGCGGTACCTCGGCGCGAGGCGGACCGGTGGAGACCCATCACTCTGTCCCTCGCTCCGGTGAGCACGAAAGTGTATGAATCAGCGTCGCATGAGTATGCCGGCGCTTCCCGGGGCGCACCCGGAACGGCCCGGATCGACCTCGTCGTTGCTCGTCGTGCGGCCAGATGGTATGTTGTGTTGCTTTTTCCCGATAGGGTCGCGCAAAACGGGGCCGCGTCCGCCCCGTTGAAGATAGGGCGCCTCCCGGCATGGCGCCGGGAGACGGAGGGACGATCATGGATGTAAATAGCGCCACGGCGCGAGGTTATGCGCCGAAGGGCAAAAATACGGGGATCGTCAAGTCCAAGGGAACGGCCCGGCTGCCGATCCTGCAGGGCGAAGCGATCCCTATGGGCGCGCGCAAGCCCGAGTGGCTGAAGGTGCGCTCGCCGGGTGGTGAAAACTACCACCGGCTCAAGAAGCTGATGCGGGGCCAGCGCCTGCACTCGGTATGCGAGGAGGCCGGCTGCCCGAACATCGGCGAGTGCTGGGAGGCGGGGACGGCGACGTTCCTGATCCTGGGCGATGTCTGTACGCGCGCGTGCAAGTACTGCGCGATCGCCCACGGGATGCCGACCGAACTGGACTGGGACGAGCCGCGACGCGTGGCCGAGGCCGTCGCCGAGCTTGAGCTCGAGCACGTCGTCGTGACGAGTGTGAACCGGGACGAGCTGGCCGATGGCGGCGCGGCGATCTTCGCCGAAACCATCCGCCTGACGCGTGAGGCGCGCCCCGGGTGCACGATCGAGGTGCTGATCCCGGACTTCAAGGGTGACGAGGATGCGCTTCGCACCGTCGTCGAGGCGAGGCCGGACATCCTGAACCACAATCTCGAGACGGTCGAGCGCATGCACCCGTGGGCTCGACCGGGCGGCCGCTACTGGCGGAGCATCTCGCTCCTGGGCGCGGCCAAGCGGATGGATCCCGGGATGCTGACGAAGTCCGGGATCATCCTGGGGATGGGCGAGACGACGGACGAGATCCGTCAGGCGTTGGAGGACCTGCGCAAGGCCGGCGTGGACATCGTCACGCTCGGCCAGTATCTGCGTCCCTCGCCGCACCACGCGCCGATCGCGCGCTGGGTCACGCCCGAAGAGTTCGCCGAGTGGAAGCGAATCGGCGAGGAGGAGCTGGGCTACCAGCACGTAGAGTCCGGGCCGCTGGTGCGGTCGAGCTATCACGCGGAGAAGCAGGCGCGCACGGTCCAGGCCGGCGGCGTCGGTGAGATCCGCGAGGTGCTCGAGGCGGATGTGCCGGCGCCGGCGGAGGTGGTGGGGCCGACGTCCGCGATGGCGTCGGAACTGGTTCAGATCGAGCCGCTACGCCGTCGTGCGTAGCGTTTGAGGGAAGGATGCCGCGAGCGGGGATCGGCCGAGCGCGGCGTCGCGTGGATTTCGAAGACGAGGTACGAGATGGCTGATGCAAAGACGGCTGCTCGGCGTGGAAAGGCCGGGCGGAACCGGAAGGGCGGCGGGGAGCTGGACGGGCTGAACCGGGAGGAGCTCCACCATCTGCTCTATCAGATGCTCCTCGGCCGGCGTTTCGAGGAGAAGTGTGCGGAGGCATACGCGATCGGCAAGATCGGCGGCTTCTGCCACCTCTACATCGGGCAGGAGGCCGTGGCGGTCGGCACGCAGGCCGCGCTGCGCGACGACGACTACGTGATCGGCGCCTACCGTGAGCACGTCCAGGCGCTCGCCAAGGGGATGACCGCCCGCGAGGTGATGGCCGAGCTCTACGGCCGCATCGACGGTTGTGCGAAGGGGAAGGGCGGCTCGATGCACCTCTACAGCGCCGAGAAGAACTTCCTCGGTGGCTGGGGCATCGTCGGCGGCCAGATCCCGATGGCGACCGGCGTGGGCTGGAAGATCAAGTACAAGGGCGAGGACCGCGTCTGCGTCTGCTACATGGGCGAGGCGGCGGTCAACCAGGGCGCCTTCCACGAGTCGCTCAACATGGCGGCACTCTGGAAGCTGCCCGTGATCTACATCGTCGAGAACAACCGCTTCGGGATGGGCACGGCGTGGGAGCGTGTCGCATCGCTCTACGACATCTCGCAGAAGGCGAACGCCTACTCGATGCCGTCGGCCGTTGCCGATGGCATGGACGTGCTCTCCATGCGCAAGACGGTGCTCGAGGCCGTGGAGCGCGCGCGTG
>CALKIP010000325.1 GCA_937995995.1 uncultured bacterium | reverse complement strand
CCGATCTCCCGCATGGCCTCGAAGAGCCGCTCGCGCGTTGCGGGTTTGGGCGGTGTGAGCGGCAGCCGTAGGGGCCCGACGTCGAAGCCGAGCCACTCGACCGCCGCCTTGACCGGGATCGGGTTGGGCTCGGCGAAGAGCGCTCGGATCAGGGGAAGGTAGCGGAGCTGGAGCGACATCGCTCGCTCGATGTCGCCGTTCAGGAAGTGGTGGACCATACGGCTCGTCTCGGCCGGCGCCACGTTCGCGACCACGCTGATCACGCCGCGGCCGCCCAGAGAGAGCAGCGGCACGATCTGGTCGTCATTGCCGCTCCAGATCGCCACCCGATCACCGACGAGCCGCGCCAGGTCGGCCACCTGCGCGATGTCGCCGCTCGCCTCCTTCACCCCGATCACGCGCTCGTCCCGGGCCAGTTCGGCGATCGTCTCCGGGAGGATGTTCACACCCGCCCGGCTGGGCACGTTGTAGACGATGACCGGCAGGTCCGCCTCCTCGAGGACCAGCCGGTAGTGCGTGATCAGGCCGTCCTGTGTCGGCTTGTTGTAGGGCGGCGCACTGACGAGCAGGCCGTCGGCGCCGGCCTCGCGGGCCTGGACCGCCAGCTCGACCACACGGAGCGTGTCGCTCCCGCCGCACCCCGCGATGACCGGAAGCCGGCCCTCGCACTCGGAGACGACCACCTCAATCGCCGTGCGTTGCTCCTCGGGCGACATCGTCGCCGCCTCGCCCGTCGAGCCGCAGACCACGAGGGCATCCGTCCCCTCGCGCAGGTGGAAGCGAACGAGGTCGCGCAGAACCCTCTCGTTGACGCCACTGTCGTCGAAGGGCGTGACCAGCGCCACGCCCGAGCCGGTGAACCGTGGATCGCGCATGGCCGCCTACAAGTTGTTGAGGTCCAGAATGTCGGACCGGGTCACATCGGACTCGTCGTCGTTCGGCGCAAGGTCCCGCTCGGTCGAGCGCTGGAAGTCGGCCTCGACGTCGTCGTAGCCCTTCACCGAGAAGAAGGAGCGGAAGACCTGGTTGCCGCACTTCTCGCACTCGAGGTCCTCGGGTGGCGCCTTCTCGTCGAACATGTACTCCTTGCCGCACTCGAGGCAGACCTGGACGAGTACGCCGTCGGCCGCCCGGCCGACCTGTCCGCGAGCCTCGTAGCCGGGCTCCCGGGAGAGCTGGTGCGCGCGCAGTGCCTCGAGATTGGTCTGCTCGTTGTGCAGCTCGTTCGGCAGCCGCCGCTGGATTCTACGCTGGTCCCCCATGGCGCTCCTTCGTTCAGGGGCGTGCGGGGACCGGCACCTCCTTCCTCACGAGGCCCATGCGCTCCCGCACCTCCCGCATCGTCTCTTCCGCCATCGCGCGGCACCGGGCGGCGCCGTCGCCCAGGATCTCGTGCACCCGCTCCGGGTGCGCCCGGTACTCGGCGGCCCGCTCCCGCATCGGCTCGAATTCTCGGGCGATCGACTCGGCCAGCATCCGCTTGCAGTCCACGCACCCGAGTGCGGCCGAACGGCAATCCCGCTCGATCTCGGCTCTCTGCTCGGCCGGGGTGAAGAAGCCGTGCAGCGTGAAGACGTTGCAGACCTCGGGGCGCCCGGGATCGCTCCGCCTCACCCGCTGCGGGTCGGTCACCGCCGTGCGGACCTTGGCGTGGATCTCCTCCGGCGAGTCGAGCATCCCCACCGTGTTGCCCCGGGACTTGCTCATCTTCGCCTCGCCGTCGAGGCCCCGGATCCGCCCCGCCTTGCCGATGATCGGCTTGGGCTCGGGAAAGAGATCGCCGTACTGCCGATTCCACCGACGCGCGATCTCGCGCGTCAGCTCCAGGTGCTGGAGCTGGTCCTCGCCGACCGGCACCGCATTGGCTCGATAGAGCAAGATGTCTGCCGCCTGCAGCACCGGGTAGTTCAAGAGCCCCGCCGGGATCGACTCCATCCCCGATGCCTTGTCCTTGAACTGCGTCATCCGCTCCAGGTCACCGAGTGGGGTGACCGTGTTGAAAAGCCACATGAGCTCTGCGTGCTGCGGCACCTCCGACTGCACGAAGATCGTGCACCGGTCGGGGTCCAGCCCCGCGGCGAGGAAGCTGACCGCCATGTCGAAGACGCGCCGTTCCATCTCCGCGGGCTCGTAGGCGATCGTGAGCGCGTGCAGGTCCACGATGCTGAAGATGCACTCGCCCCGTTCCTGCAGATCGACCCACTGCTTCAACGCACCGAGATAGTTCCCCAGATGCGCTTCTCCCGTGGGCTGCATCCCGCTGAACACCCGAAGGTCTGCCATCGACTTCGTTCCTTCCCGTATGACTGCCTGTCTGGAGGGTATCCGCCTCACAGGCGTGCTTTCGCGATCCAACCCGGTGAAGTTACGATGTTGCGGCGAGCTACGGAAGGTGAAGTCGAGCGGGCGTGGTCACGCGGACCGCGGTCGCAGGGTGAAGTAAAGACGAACGATCAAGGGGACGGATGAGTCATCAGGAACTGCTGGAAACGGCTCTGACCGCGGCGCGCGCCGCGACCGAGATTCACCTGCGGCATCTTGGCCGGGTCCGCCTCGAGGACTGGTCCGCCAAGGGGGCGGCCGATTTCGTCACACACGTCGACCGCGAAGCCGAGGAGCGGATCATCGCCCTGGTGAGCGAGCGTTATCCCGACCACACGATCCTTGCGGAGGAAGGCGCGACCGCCGTCGGCGAGCGGCAGGTGGAGGGCGCCGAGGCGGGGAGCGTCACCCGTCCCGAAGATGCCGAGTGGCTGTGGATCGTCGACCCCCTCGATGGGACCACCAACTACCTGCACCGCTACCCCATGTACACGGCGTCCGTGGCAGTCCTGCACCGTGGCGTTCCCGTTGCGGGGGCCGTCGTCGCGGGCTCGACGGGTGAGGAATGGACGGCGCTGCGCGGCGGCGGGGCCTTCCTCAACGGGGAGCAGATCCACGTCTCCAGGATCGAACGCCTGAATCAGGCGCTGATCGGCACCGGCTTCCCCTTCAAGACGCAGCACGAGATCCCGCGGTTCCTCGATCAATTGGGCACCGTGCTCCGCCGCACGGCCGGGGTGCGGCGCGGCGGCTCGGCGGCCCTCGATCTCTGCCACCTGGCCACGGGATATCTGGACGCCTTCTGGGAGCTCACCCTCGCGCCCTGGGACTTCGCCGCGGGCGCACTCATCGTCCAGGAGGCAGGCGGCATCATCACCGCAGTGGACGGTGGGCCCCTCGACCTCCTTGCCGGTGGCTCGGTCCTGGCCGGCAACCCGACCATGCACGCACGACTCGGAGCGCTCCTCCGCGAATTGGGCTGACGCGTCGGCGCCATGCCCGCACACGGTGCGGCGGTGAGGCGGCCCCGCCCGGGGGCCGCCCGGGCCCGCCCGCCCCGACCGGCCATGCCCCCACTCGACAGGAGTCGTCACGGTGCGCTCCTTGCGACTCAATGGGTCTCGCATGCCGCGCCGGGCGGCCGCGGCGCAACCGAGGATCCGCAGTCGTGGAGGCAGCACATGTCGGTGCCGAGAGAGCGTTTCGGCGAGGGGATCACGTGGGACGACTGGCTGGAACGGCTCGGCGAGCACGGCCGTGTCTGGCAGCAGCGCTTCGACCAGACCGCGCTGGGCACGTTGCGCGCCGAGTATCAGGACGTGCCCACACCGCGTTACGTCCTCTGCATCTTCGACCCGGAAAGTGCGGCCGCCCACGAAGTCGTTCCGGTCGTCGCCCGGGCGTGCGACCAGGCCGGCGTGGCCGGGGGCGTCGACCTGCGGCTCTTCCCGATCGACGAGTTCCCCGAGATCGGTACGCAGTACGTGGCCGAAGGCATGGAGTCGTCTCCTGTCTGCGTCGTATTCGACGACGGCTGGCTCCAGATCGGGCTGTGGCGCCTGCGAGCGGACGCGGCACGCGATACCGACTGGACCCGGGCCGCGCTGCAGGGACTCCTCGATGCACTGCGAGGGCAACCGAACCGACCGTGGCAAGGCCACCGAACCCACGGCCAGCAACACTTGAAGCAGGCGGATCAAGCGCCCGGAAGCGCGTGAGGCCACGAGGGCGGCCCCACGCATGGTCCGGAGCCGTCAGGTGAGGTGACCCGGAGCGACGCCACAGGGAGTGGCGCCGCCGGGCGTCAACCGACCTGGCTACCGCCGCCGGCCCCTGCCGCGGTACTCGCGTCCGTAGTCGTCGCCGCGACCGTAGTTTCCGCCGCGCACGCGTCCCTCGCCGTGGGCACCTGCCCTGCTGCGCACCCGTCCGCGCGTGCGACCGACTCCGCGACCGTACGATTCGCCGCGCTCGTGTGAGCGGACTCGAGCGCCCCGCCTCCACCGCTCCCTGTCCACCCCGGGCGGCTCATACTCGTCTCCGTAGTCTCCGATTCCCCACCCCAACGCCGGTGGGTAGACCTCGGGGTTCAAGGTATCGGCCGGCGGGTAGCCCTGGACCGCCTCCGTGATCGCCGCACTCGAGAAGTACGGGTAGCCGGCGTCCCGGGCCGCGGTCCCGGGCCGGCGACCATCCCGGCGCGACCGGTCGCGATACCCGCCGGGGTGGCGTCCGTAGTAGGGCGCTGCGTAGTCCCGCCGGGGCCGTGGCCCCGGGTCGGCGTCCCGAGCACCGAGATCCGTCGCCCGCTGGTAGCCGCGGCCGATCGAGCCACCGGTGCGGTACGGGTCCATGTCGGTCCCCGAGCCATAGGTCCTGCGGTACTGCCAGCGCAGATTCTCCAGGTAGTCGCCGCCGTACGCCGCACGGGTGTACTCCCGGCGTTCGGCCGCGGCATCGTTCCTGCCCCTTGCGCCCTCCCCGCGCCTCACGCCGCACCCTCGCCGCTCTCGATGTCGATCTTCTTCCCGCCCGAACGCTCGAGCTTCGGCATCGTGACGGTGAGCACCCCGTCGCGGAAGCGCGCGTGGATCCGATCCGCATCCACCGAACGTGGCAGGGTGAAAGAACGCGTGAACTGACCGTACTGGCGCTCGTAGACGTGGCGGCCCTCTTCCTTTTCCTCGTGCTCCGAGCGCTTCTCGCCGCGGAGCGTGAGGACGTTGTTCTCCAGTTCGACCTCGACGTCGTCCTTCCCCATCCCCGGCAGTTCGGCCGTCAGGACGAGTGCGTCGTCACGCTCGGTGATGTCGACCGGCGGCGTCCACTCCAACGGGCCGCGACCCGTTGCGCCACGAAGCGTGCTGGTCAGGAACCGATCCAGCTCCTCGCGCATGTCTCGCAGCTCCTGCCAGGGCGAGTTCCCGGACCGTGTCGGACGAGTGGCCATGAGACACCTCCTGTTCCTCGAGTTGGGGTGGGCGGGCGCTTCAACGGCCGCGTGGCGACGCACGTTGTATTCCGCCGTCGTCGCCTCCGGGCGCCATCGGAAGAGACAGGGCGTGACGGGCGCATCGCACTGGGCCGAGGCTCGGCACCGCCCGCGGCTGTGCAACGGTCTCCGCCTCGGGCGTCCTACTCGATAGGGGGCCAGCAAGCCGGCGCCAGAGCC
>CALKIP010000324.1 GCA_937995995.1 uncultured bacterium | reverse complement strand
CTTCGCTGGTTGCAGGAGAGCCGGTGGTGGCGCATGTCGGCGAGTTGAATACCGATCGAGGCGGTCCGCAATTCGAGCCGAACGGGGGCGTTCATGGCTGATCCAGGGGGCCGGTCGCGGGACCGGGGTTCGAGTTCGAGATGGCAACGCATCCCCAGGCACATTCGGGGGGACGGCGCCCAACGAGGGTACGCCCGGGCGTACGACTTCGAGCATGGCCGGGGCACTTTCGGCCGCGAGTACGGGCGGAATGAGTACGAACGGGAGTTCGGCCCGCGGGCGTACGACTTCGAGTACGGCCGAGGGGCGTACCATCGAGAGCTCCGTCGTGGAACGTCTGAGTTCGACCTGACGTACGGTCGTGACGTATCCGATTTCGGGCGAGAACCCGGTCGTGGAGAGTACGACCGGGAGTACGGCCGTGCCCGACGCCGTCGGGTGCGCCGTTCCCGTGCCCACCGTGGGGCTCACGGCCGAGGGCGTGAGCGGATGCGGGGGCGAGGCGGGGTGGAGCGCCAGGGCGAGTGGAGTCGGGGGGATACGGTTCCGGCATCGGAGCTGCCCGCTGGCATGGAGGATCGGGAACGGTGGTGGCACGCGATCGGCCCCGAGCGGCGCGAGGACTATGCCTGGGCATTCGGTGCACGCAGGCCGGAGCGCTACGGCTGGACGGGTGAGACGTGGAGGGACGGGGGCTGGATCCGTGCGCGTCGGCGACGTCGTCGGCGCCCACCGCATCCCCGGTCCGTGTGAGGCATGGCCCGACTTGACGCCGCGTCCACGGACCGGCCTATTGTACGGATGTCACCACACCACAGGAAGATAGGGCGACGCGTGCTGTACGAAGAACCTCCCCGGGCGCTCCCGTCCCGGTCGCGGAGCACCGGCCGGGGCATGCACTCCTGTCGAGTGCCGGCGGGCCAGATCCAGGAGCGCCGGCAGCGGCTGGCTCCGTGCGGCGGGTATCGGCGCCCACGGGCACGGTGCGGCCGGCCCGCGTGGCATGCCACCTTCTCCGCCGTTGCCACCGCGCTCCTCCTCACCGCCCTCAACTCCCCCCTCTTGGCGCAGGACGGAGCGGCACGGTCGGCGCACCGGCAACCGAGCGGCGAGGACCTCCCGGTAATCGAGTACGTGCTGGACAACGGGATGCGGTTTCTGATCCTGCCGCGAGAGGGCGCGCCTACGGTCTCCTTCGTGGCGCGCTACGATGTCGGCTCCGTGAACGAGGCGCTGGGTCACACGGGGATCGCGCACCTCCTCGAGCACATGCTCTTCAAGGGGACGACGACGGTCGGCACGCGCGACCTCGCCTCGGAGCGTGAGCTGTTCGAAGCAATGGACGCGGTCGACGCCACGTTGCGCGCGGAGCGGGCACGTCGTCCGCTGCGGGACTCGGCCAGGATCGCGGCGCTCGCTGAGCGGCTCAAGGCGCTGGAGGACAGTGCGCGCGCCTTCGTCGTCTCGAACGAGTTCGACCGGATCCTGACGAGGAACGGCGCGCGCAATCTGAACGCGACGACGGACGTGGAGGCGACGACGTACTACGTTCAACTCCCGTCGAACCGGGCGGAGTTGTGGTTCGCGCTCGAGGCGGACCGGATGCGCAACCCGGTTTTCCGGGAGTTCTATACGGAGCGCGACGTGGTGGCCGAGGAGCGGCGCATGCGGATCGAGACGAGTCCGGGCGGCCTGCTCTACACCTCGCTCATGGCCGCTGCGTTCCGGGTGCATCCGTACGGGGTGCCGGTGATCGGGCACATGTCGGACATCCTGAACCTGAACCGCGAGCAGGTCGAGACGTACTACCGGGACTACTACGGGCCGAACAACGCGATCATCGCGGTGGTGGGCGACGTCGATCCCGACAGCGTCGTGGCGTGGGCGGACGCCTACTTCGGCCCCATCCCCCGAGGGCGCGAGCCTCCGCCGGTCGTCGCGGTGGAGCCGCCGCAGCGGGGCGAGCGACGCGTGGAGGTGCGCTACGACGCGGAGCCCCAGCTCCTGGTCGGGTGGCACGTGCCGAGTGCACTGGACCGCGATGCCCCGGCGCTCGCGATGCTGACGGCGGTCCTGGGCGGCGGCCGGACGAGCCGTCTCTACAGGCGGCTGGTCCTGGAGGAGAAGCTGGCACAGAGCGTATCGGCGAGCATGGCGCCCGGCGCGCGCGATCCGCGGCTCTTCATCATCGGCGCCGTGACGACGCAGGGGCACACGACGGCGGAGCTCGAGCGGACAATCTACGAGGAGCTCGAGCGGCTGAAGCACGAGCCGCCGCCGGAGGAGGAGCTCACGCGCATCCGCAATCAGCTCGAGGCCGGTGCGGTCTACCGGCTCCGCAGCAACTTCGGCCTCGCGCACCAACTCGTGGAATCCGTCGCTCTCTGGGGCGACTGGCGTGCCACGTTCCGTAGCATCGAGGACTACCGCGAAGTCGAGCCCGAGGACGTCCAGCGCGTCGTGGAGCGCTACTTCACGCGGGGCAACCGCACCGTCGCCACGCTGGTCCGCGAGGGGACGGGGGAGGAGACGTCGTGAGTGGAGGAAGGCTCGAGGGGGTGCCCGTGACGGAGTGCGCCGGTCGCGTGCGCGGATGGTCCTCCGAAGGGCACGATGACGAATCCGGTGGCCGAATGGCCGGCGGCCCGATACCTGGCCCGGCGGCCGACGACGGTGACGTCACGCGAGGCAGGGCCGCAGTCCGGGCGTCGCGTGGCGGTGCCGTGTCCGTGGCCTGGTGGTGCATGCTGGCGCTGCTGCCGGCGCTGCTGCTGGCCGGATGCACCGCGGGCTCGCGTGCGCGGGGCATGGAGCCTCGAGAGGTGGCCGAGGCGCGGTTGGAGAGTCCGGAGGGTCGCGGACCTAGCGCGGAGGGTGCGCACGATGCGGCGTCGCGTCCACTGGGCCGCGAGGTGATCGAATCGCTCGAATTCTCTCCGCTCCGTTTCGACCCGCCACAGGTCGACACCTTCGAGCTGTCGAACGGGATTCCGGTCTTCTACCTGTACGAGCCGTCGTTGCCGGTCGTCGAGGTCATGGCCGACTTCCGCGGCGGCTACGTGGACTTCGATCGGAGCCACTATGCCGCGGCGACGCTGATCGGCCCGCTCATGCTGTCGGGGGGGACGGAGGCGCTGGCCCCGGACTCCGTCGACAAGGTGGTCGAATACTACGCGCTCTCGCCGTCCTTCGGGACGGCCGGAGCCGTGTCGTTCAGCTCGATCGGCTCACTGCGGCGGCACTTCGACGTCGCGCTCTCGCTCTGGACGGACATGCTGCGCCGGCCTCGCCTCGATCCCGAGCGGGTCGAGGTGCGGCGGCTCCAGGAGCTCGAGTCCGTGCGCCGGATGCGCGACCTGCCGAACACCGTGGCGATCCGGGCGTTCAACCAACTCATGTACGGCGATCACTCCACGGGCTGGACGCTCGAGGAGTCGGACCTCACGCCCGAGCACGTGTCGGCGGAGCGGCTGCGACGCGTGCACCGCGAGATCTTCTGCCGGGACAACATGCTCCTCGGCGTCGCCGGCGACATCACGCGCGACGAGCTGGTCCCGAAGCTGGAGGCTGCCTTCGGCGATTGGCCGCCGTGCCCGCGCGACCTCGGCAAGCCGACCGCGCCACCGGTGCGCAAGGAGGGCGGCGTCCTCGTCGTTCACAAGGAGCTCGAGCAGAGCACGATCGTCATGGGCCAGGCGGGTGGGATCGCGAGGTCGGACGGCGAGCCGTACTTCACCTCGCAGATTGCGAACTGGATCCTGGGCGGCGGCGGCTTCTCGAGCCGGCTGCTCTCACGCCTCCGTACGGAGGAAGGGCTGGCCTACCAGGCGTACTCGGTGTGGACGACGGGGAGCCGCACGGAGCGCGTCTTCGGCGCCTTCACGCAGACCAAAGCGGAGACGACGATCGCGGCGGCGGAGCGCATCCGCGAGACGATCGCCGCCATGCGCGAGGCGCCGCCCGCGGAGGAGGAAGTGCGCCTGGCCGTCGACAACATCGCCAATGGCTTCGTCTTCGCCTTCGAGAACGCCGGGCAGATCGTGCGCCGGCAGATGACCTACCGCCTCGGCGGTCTTCCGTCCGACTGGCTCCAGCGCTATCTCGACGGCATCCAGGCGGTCACCCCCGATGCCGTGCACGAGGTGGTGCGAAATCACCTCGATCCCGATAATTTCTCCATCGTGATCATCGGGGACACGACCCGATTCGATGCAGCGCCGAGTACGCTCGGCCCACGCATCGAGCGGTGACGTTCGACCTGGGGATCGCGTCCTACTAAGTGCATGTGAAACGCCGCGACGGTCGCGGGTCAGGGTGGCCCGTGCCCGGGAGGCGGAGAAGATCGACGATCTGGAGGACATCGAATGCGGAAGCGTTTGGCGGGGCTGGTCCTGGGGATGATGCTGCTCGGCGCGGGGAGCGCCTACGGACAGGTGTCGTGGGAGACGCCGCTCCTGGTGCCGCCGGGTGCCCAGGGAGGGCTCGGGCTGTTCCTGATGGATGCCACGCCTGGCGATCTCGGCGTGCTCGGCACCTGGCGTTCCGGTGCGGGCCCACAGAACCTCGGGCTCCGGCTGGGACTCGCCGAGGATTTGAGCAATGACCTGACCATCTTCGGCGGCGTCGACGTGCTCGGCCGCCTCACGCGCGCGAACAGCGAATTCCCACTCGACATCGACTGGGTGCTGGGTGCCGGCGCGTCGATCGGCGACTTCGTCTGGCTGGCATTCCCACTCGGCCTCACCGCCGGCCACACCTTCCAGGGAGATGGCGCGAGCTTCACGCCCTTCGTGGCGCCGCGCGTCATCCTCGACGCCTTCCTGGGCGACCACGTCGGCGACGACCTCGATCTGGACGTGGCCGTGGACCTGGGCCTCGACCTCCGGTTCCATAGCAACCTGACGATTCGATTCGCCGCCACGATCGCCAATGATCGCAAGGATGGCCTGGCGATCGGCGTCGTCTTCTAGGGCGGTTCCCCACAGGTGTTGACCCGAGCCCGACTCCGACTCCGAGCCCAATAATCGGAGTCGGGCTCGGCGTCGTAATCGGGGCCTTGGGCTCCGAGTGGAGTCGCGAGAGGTTCGAGCCGTCCAGCCGTGACGGCATCGATGGACGCCGGGTCGACGAATCCGGCGCCGGCCGCTCGACCACCTTGACAGGCCATTCGGCCGTAGCCGTATTAGAATGCGGCAGGAACTCCGACCGGGCGGTGGTCGCCGTCTGGCAGGGTGTTTCGCCTGACCCAATCAGGGAGGAGCGATGCGAGTCGCGGTTCCGAAGGAGGTCGTGGGCGGGGAACGGCGCGTGGCGCTGGTGCCGGAAGGGGTTGCGAAGCTGAAGGAGGCCGGCTTCGACGTCAGGGTCGAGGCCGGCGCGGGCCGCGAGGCCGGTGCGAGCGACGAAGCGTACGAAGAGGCGGGGGCTGCCGTGATGGCGGACCTCGCCTTTCTCTATGCGGACGCCGAAATCGTTCTGAAGGTCCGTGGTCCCGCGCACCACGAGGCACTCGGCCGGCACGAGGCGGACCTCCTGCCGGAGGGCGCGGCGCTGATCTCGATGTTCCACCCCCTCGCGCACCCGGATCTGGTGCGTCGCCTGGCGGAGCGGCGCGTGGCGGCCTTCTGCATGGACCTGGTCCCGCGCATCACGCGCGCCCAGCGGATGGATGCGCTCTCGTCACAGGCCACCGCCGCAGGGTACAAGGCCGCCCTCGTCGCCGCGGACCGGCTTTCGAAATTCCTGCCCATGCTCATGACGGCGGCCGGCACGATTCCGCCGGCACGGGTGCTGGTCCTGGGCGCGGGTGTGGCGGGACTCCAGGCGATCGCGACGGCGCGCAGACTCGGCGCCGTGGTCCAGGCGTTCGACATCCGCCCCGCAGTCAAGGAGCAGGTGGAGAGCCTGGGTGCGACCTTCGTCGGGCTCGCCCTCGAGGAGGCCGAGACCGAGGGCGGCTACGCCAAGGAGGTCGCAGAGGAGGTGCACCGCAAGGAGCAGGAACTGCTCCACGGGCTGGTGCGTGATGCCGACGCGGTGATCACGACCGCCGCGATCCCGGGGAAGCGGGCGCCGGTCCTCATCACCGAGGCGATGGTCAGGGAAATGCGCCCCGGCGCCGTCATCGTCGACCTGGCCGCCGAGACCGGCGGCAATTGTGAGCTGACCGAGGAGGGCAGGGAGGCGCTGCACCACGGCGTCCTCGTCGTCGGGCTCGCCGATGCCCCGAGCGCCGTCGCCGTGCACGCCAGCCAGATGTATTCGCGCAACATCACCGCGCTCCTGCTCCACATGGCGCCCGAAGGCACCCTCAGAGACGATCTCGTGGGCGACGAGATCGCCGGCGCCTGCCTCGTCACGCGTGGGGGCGAGGTGGTGCATGAAGGGGCGCGTGAGCTCATCGCCGCGGAATAGGGGGCCATCATGGAGAATCTTCTCGTCGCGCTCTACATCTTCGTCCTGGCCGTCTTCGTCGGCTTCGAGCTGATCACCAAGGTGCCGCAGATTCTGCACACGCCGCTCATGTCCGGCTCGAACGCGATCAGCGGGATCTCGCTGATCGGTGCACTGGTCGTGGCCGGCCGGCTCGAGGGGCCGCTCAGCACGGTGATCGGCGTTGCCGCCGTGGTCCTCGCCACGGTCAACGTGGTGGGCGGCTTCCTGGTCACGGACCGCATGCTGCAGATGTTCCGCAAGCGGCAGGACGGTGGCGCATGATGGGCGACGCCGGCTTCATCCCGCACCTGATCGATCTCTCCTACCTCGTCGCGGCGGCACTCTTCATCTTCGGAATCAAGCGGCTCGCCAGCCCGGCGACGGCGCGCAGCGGCAACGTGCTCAGCGCGACGGGGATGCTCGTCGCCGTCGTCGCCACGCTGCTGCACCAGGAGATCGTCGGCTTCACGTGGATCGCTGCCGGGCTCGTCATCGGCGGCGCGCTCGGCGTGATCGCGGCGCGTACGGTCAGGATGACCGCGATGCCACAGATGGTTGCCATTCTCAATGGGCTGGGCGGCGGCGCCTCGGCGCTGATCGCCGCCGACGAGTACCTGCGCGTCGCCGACGGCCTCGCCGTGCCGACTCCGGACGCGACGATCACGATCATGCTGAGCGTGCTGATCGGTGCGGTCACCTTCTCGGGGAGCATGGTCGCCTTCGGCAAGCTGCAGGAACTCGTCACGGGGCGTGCCGTCACCTACCCGCTGCAGAAGACGACGAACGCGCTCCTCTTCCTCGGGATCGTCGCCCTGGGTGGCTGGCTGGTCGTGGCGGAGCCGAGCCCCGCACTCTTCACCGCCCTCGCGGCTGCGGCACTCGTCCTCGGCGTGCTCCTCGTGATCCCGATCGGTGGTGCGGACATGCCAGTCGTCATCTCGCTGCTCAACTCCTACTCGGGGCTCGCCGCCTCGGCCGCCGGCTTCGTGCTGCAGAACAACGTCCTCATCATCGGCGGCGCACTGGTCGGCGCGTCGGGGCTGATCCTGACCCAGATCATGTGCCGGGCGATGAACCGCTCGCTCGCCAACGTGCTGTTCGGCGCCTTCGGCGCAGGGGCGAGCGCGGGCGCGGGGGCGAGTGCGGGGGACGGCGTGGACCGTACGGTGCGTGAGGTGACGGCCGAGGACGCGGCGATCCTCATGGGGTATGCGCGCTCCGTCGTCATCGTCCCGGGGTACGGGCTCGCGGTGGCACAGGCACAGCACCAGGTGCGCGACCTCGCGAACCTGCTCGGCGAGCAGGGCGTCGAGGTGAAGTACGCGGTCCACCCCGTGGCGGGGCGCATGCCGGGGCACATGAACGTGCTCCTGGCCGAGGCGAACGTGCCGTACGACCACCTCTGGGAGATGGAGCGGATCAACCCGGAGTTCGAGAGGACGGACGTGGCGCTCGTGATCGGCGCGAACGATGTCGTCAACCCGGCCGCCCGCTCCGAGCCCGACAGCCCGCTCTACGGGATGCCGATCCTGGACGTGGACAAGGCCGGCCACGTCATCGTCCTCAAGCGCAGCCTGAATCCCGGCTTCGCGGGGATCGACAACGCGCTCTTCTACGCCGAGAACACGCGTATGCTCTTCGGCGATGCGAAGCAGTCGCTCACGGCGCTGGTGCAGGAGATGAAGGCGGTGAGGAGCGGGCGGTAGAAGAAGGCAGCGGGAACGGGGTAGGCGCGAGATTCCGGGCGCCCCCAATTCGCTCTCTGTTTCGCACTATCGAAATTGCAAACGAGGCCCCGGGGCGCTGGTCGCCCCGGGGCCTCGTGTTCATCCCGGTCGGCCCAGCCTCACCCGGACGTCAGACGGTCGAAGTAGTCGACGATGTCGAAGCCGACGGGGTCGACCTCGAAGTAGTGGCCGCGGGTGAACCAGCCGGTGGTCGGGAAGTAGGGCGGCGGGCTCGCGGCGGCGCAGGTGTCGTACGAATAGCGCTTGATGTAGCCGTATCCGTGGCTCGTTCCGACGCCCCCGCGGACTCCCTGGATGATGCCGCCGGTGAGACGGAGACAGCCGCGGCCCCAGTTCGTGCTTTCGCATTTCCCGGCGCTCGTATTCCTCGGGCCACTGTCGTAACTGTCGGCAATGAATGAGTTCAGCGTAAGGATCACCGCGTGGATGAACTCGTCCGTGGTGTCGTCGAAGTTGATGTAATTCTGTGCGTTGCCATTGCCGTTCGGCCTGGGCCGGTACGGCGTGTTGATCGTGTTGTCCGCGACGACCACATCGCCGCCCGCGAAGATGCCGAGGATGTCGTCGTTGGCGTCGTCGGCATCCAGGCAGCTTCGATTGCTCGAGCCGGGGTCGGTGGCGTAGACCAGGTCGTCGACGATGACGATGTCGTCGGTCGCGGCGAGGGTGATGTGGCCGCGGACCACGCCGCTCACGGCGACCTTCCCCGTGACGTGGATCACGCCCTTGAATTCGGGGTTGAGCGCGCGGCTGATCGGCCAGAGGTAGGCCGCGTCGTCGCGGCCGGTCGCGAGGACTTTCGGAGAGACCTGGCCAGGCCAGGGAATCCAGCGACCTCTTGCATCTTCTGCTTCGAACCGGCCCCACATGATCGAGTCGCCGCCGAGGAAGCAACGACCGCTGCTGGTGAGCATCGAGGTCCAGCCGTAATTGTTCCCCTTGTAGGAACTGACGGGGGTGAACACGCCGTTCTTGTACTCGCCGCAGTTGTCGGAGTATCTCAGGCCATTGTTGTTGTTGTAATTGCCTGGCGCCATGGCCGTGACCCAGCGCCTGCTGGCCTCATTGTTTTGCTTGGCCCTGTAGATCTTGATGAACCCTTCGTCGGCATCGGTGACATCGCCGTCGCCGTTCAGGTCGACGGCGACGAACTCGATGCGCATCTCCGCCTCGCTGGAGGAGCCGCTCGTCGATGCGGTGAACGCCATGTTCGCGGGTTGGGCGAGCCCACGGAGTCGGGCGAGGTCCGCGGTCTGCGGCATGGGAATGGGCGTGACCCGCTCCTGGAACCCCTGGTGGAATACACCGTTGTTCCTGCCGGTGATGGTGCGCGCGGTAGTGACGGGTCCGTGGAAGGTCGCGCCCGTCGAGTGGATCTCGATGTCGTCGTTGGTATGCACCGGCCCGAAGAGCTGGTCGCCACCACCGAAGACGATGACGCCCTCGATGTTGGTGAAGTAGGCGTACTTCGCGAAGCTTTCCTGCGTGACCTCGGCGCGGCGGATGACGCGGTCGCCGTTCGGGGCCTCGGCGATCGAGATGACGCTGCCGAAGACGCCGTACTGGCCGGTCGTCGCGCCGGTCGGGCCGACGTAGGTCGTGCGGCGGATGTTGGGGATCTCGTTGCCCGCGGCATCGAATACCCGGGCCTGGCTTTCGAGGACGGTGTAGCCCTCGACCGGGTAGAGGTCGCGGTCGCCGTTGATGCGGGCGCGCGCCTCTTCCAGGCCCGCATCGGCGGCAGCTTCGAGGAGACTCTGACGATCGTCGTAGGCGTGGATCGCGACGGCGTTGGAGCCGACCATGGCCGCGGCCGTCGCCATCGCGCCGACGGCGATCATGACAAGGAGCACCACGGCCAGGGCGATGCCCGGCCGATCGGATCGAATCGTCGTATGGTCCATGGCTTTTGCGGTGGTCATGGTACGGTGACCCAGTCGGATGTCGTCAGTGCCGAGAGAGAGGGCGTGCAGTCCTGAGCTGCGAGCGCGTAGCGGTAGGACTGGCCCGACTCGACCCGGGTGTCCTCGAATGAGTAGCTCGTTTGACCCGCGGCGATGCTCAGGTAGGCATCGCCCCAGTCGAGATCCAGCGGCGTACGGCGCCAGATGACGTAGCGCAGGACGTCCCTCTCGCCACCGGCTTCGTCGGTGGCCCGATTCCACTCGAGCTCCACCGCCCAGGAACCGTTCGATTCCACCTCGACCGGTCGTGCGTGGAGCGGCGAATTGAGGAGCGGTTCGTCGCCACAGGTCTGGAGCGCGGTGAGCCCCGCGTTCGGCAGTCGGATCTGCCGCGAGGCGGAGACGATTCGTTCGCGGTCTCCCGTGAGCCCGTTGGTCGACGCCAGGTTGACCTGGACCACGCGGACGCTGTCGATGATGGCCAGTCGTCCGGTATCCGCGGGAGAATTGTGGATCGGCTCCTCGTGGAACAGCGGCAACGCGGATCGCGGCACACGACCGACGGTCGTCGGCTGGCCCTCCGGCGTGACCAGACGGTGGTACTCGAAGAAAGGCGAGTCCCCGCTCCTCAGGAGGTTGCGGGCGACGATCTCCGGGTCCGCGTTGTTGATCTGTCGATACAGGACGTAGTCGTCCTCACGCGGCGTGGTCTCATCCTCCTCGAAGAAGAAGATGATCGACTCGGCCGGACTATTGGTGCCGGAGACCCAGTAGGTCGTGTCCGGGTAGGTCTGCAGCGTCGTCGGGATCGTGACCGGCGCGGTGGCCGTCAGCGCCGAAACGATCGCGTCCGGGGCGGAGGTGTCCGAGTAGACGGCGAAATAGTCGAACTCCTTGTTCGTCGCATAGTCGGCGTTGAAGACGACGACGTCGGTGCCGGCGTAGACCAGGAAGGGCTGCTCCGCGGGGACGCCGGAGCCGGTGGTGCGCAGATCCTTCTCCAGCGTATTCAGCGCGTAGCGCAGGTTCTGGAGTACGTCCATCCGGTCGTTGCCGGCGGTGAAAGCACGCGACTGCGACTGCAGCGTTCCGAGTGCGGCCGTCAGGACGACGCTGAAGATGACGAGCGTGATGAGGAGCTCGACCAGCGACATCCCGCGCCGCGCTGTGAAGGCGGGCATTACGGCCTCCCTATGCTGATCGTCCGGGCGACCGGCTCGGTCAGACCCGGACCGTTCACGGTCACGGTGATGCGGGTGTAATCGATGGTGCCGGTCTGCGTGTCCTCGACCTGTCGTCGGAGCACGGTGGTGCGGCTGAAGCCGGGCGGGTCATCCAACTCCGTCCCCGTCTCCGCATACCGGTTGACGAGCCCGCTGTAATCCGGGTCCGTACGAATCTCGTCCAGGCGGTCCTTGGCGACCTGCACCGCCACGGTCTTTCGGTCGATCGTGGTGACCAGCCGCGTGTAGCCGCCCGTAGCGGTGCTCAACCCGACCACGGCGACCCCAAGCACCACGAGCGCGACCAGCAGCTCGATCATGGTGAAGCCGTCGCGTGCGCGCATATTCAGAACTCCCTCTGCCATCCCGAGGAGGTGTATCGGAACCAGGTGGCCCGGCCGGTCGAGCGCTCGATTTCTACGGCGCGGGCATCTTCCGCGAAGGTGCCCGTTCGGGCATCCCGGGTCGACGTCATGTAGAAGCCACCCGCTTCGCTCGCCGCACCGTTGCGCTGGAAGGTGACCGAGGGCATGTCGTTCTGCCGCCCGCCAAAGGTCACCGGACCATTGCCCATCGGCCGGGCGGGTGCGCCGCCGCGCCCGAAGACGATCCCCTCGGCGAGCTCGATGAAACGAATCGCCTCGCCGTCGTCGAGGAGGCCGTTGTTGTTCGAATCCTCATGGAGGCGCAGCCGCCCGTTCGGGACGTCGAAGGCTACGATCACGTTGTGCTGACGCGTGACCGCGAGGCGCTGCGCCGCGAGGAACGTGCTGCCCAGCTCGCGCACCGCCGCACGGGAGCGGTACTCGGCCACGTCGATGAACGGGGCGGCGATACCCGCCAGGATGCCCATGAGCGTCATGATAATCATCAGCTCCACGAGCGTGACACCGGGAGGTGCGGTACGTGGGATGTCCTGATGCCACCGGTCGCCCGTCGGGCCGATGGAACCGCACGGATCGGGGCGACGAGTTCGCATACGCGGCGATCGAGTCATGAGCATTCGTCGCTTCATTCGGACATTGGATTCGCGTTCGTACGGCTCGGAAGTGATGGCTGTCGCGGGTGTCGTGATCGATGCACCGGTCGTCGGGTCGGGCCATCGAATGTGACGTATCGGCCTCCTGGGTCGTCATCATTAATCGTGCCATCGCAGAATTGGCTCGTGAGGCGGCTTTTCTGACCTTTTCCGCGTCGGAAATCGGCCAAAGTTTGCTGAATCCGTGACCTGAGTTCCGTGCGGCGTACGCGCGCGTGCGGGCGTGCGTGAGCGCGAGAGGTCGTCACCACTTGCGCGGGTCGGTCGAGTGGGGTCGTACCGCGGGGTGGAGCGGTGGCAAGGGATGGATGCGCTGCCGGCGGGAGTCGAGGGTGCGATTTCGGTTCGGTGCTGGTATCGCGGCCTTGCCGGCGCTATCTTCAGGGAGAGTCGATGGATTTGGGCCGCCACGACACCGTCGTGGCGGCCCTTTTTGTCGTGTATGGATGAGGAATATGCCTTGCGGGGCTGGCGATAGGGGCCGTGTGGGCTTCCGGGCGGATCCGGTCCGTTGCGGGGAGCGCGACGGCGGTGCGCCGGTCGTGGAAGCATGAACGACCGATTCAGGAGATATACGAATGACTATCAGCAGCCCCGCGGATAACGGCTCCCGCTTCGAGGCGCTGGGGCTCGGCCGCCGACTGGTCGATGCGCTCGATGCGCTCGGCTACGAGGAGCCCACGCCGATCCAGCGCGAGGCGATCCCGCCACTTCTCGAGGGGAAGGATCTCGTGGGCCAGGCGGCCACGGGGACCGGGAAGACGGCGGCCTTCGCGCTCCCGCTCCTCCAGCACTTGAGCGAGAGGAAAGGCGAACGCGCGCGGCCGTCGGCACTGGTCCTGGTCCCGACCCGTGAGCTCGCGATGCAGGTCTCGGAGGCCGTGCACCGCTACGGCAAGCGCCTGGGCACGAGCGTGCTGCCGATCTACGGCGGGCAGTCGTACCAGCAGCAGCTCCGGGCCCTGCGACGCGGCGTGGATGTGGTCGTGGCGACGCCGGGCCGGGCACTCGACCACTACCGTCGGGGCACGCTCGAACTCGAGCGCATCGAGGTGGTGGTCCTGGACGAGGCGGACGAGATGCTGGACATGGGCTTCGCCGAGGATCTGGAGACGATCCTCGCCGCGACGCCCGAGGGGCGGCAGACGGTCCTGTTCTCGGCCACGATGCCCGCACGCATCGCGGCGATCGCGAAGAAGCATCTGAGGGATCCCGTGCAGATCCGGATCGCACGGGAGGCGGTCCCGGCCGGCGCCGTGCCGAAGGTGCGCCAGACGGCGTACATCGTGGGCAAGGCACACAAGCAGGCGGCACTCGGCCGGGTTCTCGATGTCGAGAGTCCGGAGGCGGCGATCGTCTTCTGCCGTACGCGCAACGACGTGGACGAGCTGTCCGAGACGTTGAATGCACACGGCTACCGCGCGGAGGCGATCCACGGCGGGATGTCGCAGGACGAGCGCGAACGGGTCATGCGAAAGCTGCGCAGTGGCGCCGCCGATCTGCTGATCGCGACCGATGTCGCGGCTCGGGGGCTGGACATCCCGCAACTCACGCACGTCATCAACTACGACGTGCCGTCCGCGCCCGAATCGTACGTGCACCGGATCGGCCGGGTCGGCCGCGCCGGCCGCGAAGGCGTGGCGATCACGCTGGCCGAGCCGCGTGAGCACCGCATGCTGCGCAACATCGAGCGGCTGACCAAGCGGAAGATCGAGGTGGCGCGGCTGCCGACGGTGGCCGACCTGCGTGCGCGCCGTCTCGAGCTCACGCGTGCCTCGATCGAGGAGGTGCTGCGTGGCGACGATCTCGAGCCGTACCGCGTCATCGTCGACACGCTTTCCGACGAGTTCGACCCGGTCGAGATCGCGATGGCCGCAGCGAAGCTCGCGCAGGAGGCCACGGCGCCGGAGACGGAGGCGCGGGAGATCCCGGAGGCCCCGGTGTCGCGCCACGGCACGGGGCGCGTGGAGCGTGGCCCGCGGGGCCGCAAGGGCGAGTGGCCGGGCGCTGGGCGACGGGATCGTCGCACGGCCACGCGGGGGCGGAGTCGCCGTCGCGGTACAGAAAACGGCATCGTCCGACTCGAGATCGACGCCGGGCGCAACGCGGGGATCCGCCCACAGGACCTCGTCGGCGCGATCACGGGTGAGGCCGGGATCGCCGGCGGAGAGATCGGCGCGATCGACATAGCGGACCGCTACTCCGTCGTCGAGGTCGCCGAGGACGTGGCGGACGAGGTCGTCGCCGCGCTGCGTGGATCCTCGGTCAAGGGCAAGCGGGTGCGCGTGCGGCGGGAACGGTCGCGGTAGTGTGGGTCCCACACGGACCCGGAATCGCCGCGTCCGGCACGTCGACGTACGGTGACTTCGTGGACCACGCCTCGGTCGCGGAGTGTGAGCCAGGCCTCCCTCGCTACCGACCCTGACCGTGTAGTCATCCGACGACAGGCCGCTCCCAAATTGCGGTGATGAGTGGGCCCTCCTCTACCCCTGCCCCCGCCTCTCGCGACGAGAGGCGGAACAGGAAAGGGGTCGTATGCGTAACGAGGGAGCCGGTTGTACGGGCGCGGTGGCGCATGGGGACCGGGTGGTAGGAGGCCGGTAGCGACGCCGCCCCGATGGAGTCGGTGCTGAGGCCGGCACACACGCGATGCAGCGGAGGAAGTCTGATGCAGGACCGATCGACCCAACCGTCCGTCGTTGTGACGGGGAGCAAGGCCCGGCCGGGCAGAGGTACGAAGCGTGCCCGATTCCAATCGAGGCGTTCGATGATCACGGCGATGTTGTTCACGGCCCTGGTCGCGGCCTCGGGGTGCGACGACGGTCCGATGCGCCCCGTACTGGACCCGGTCGAGGGGTCGGCGGATGCATCGGACACCCCAGGGGGCGACCCGTCGGGCCCATTCAGTGACATCCTCATCGGCCTGCACATGGATCTCCTCTTCGACGGCCACGCCTGGCGGCGGCAGCAGGCCATCGACAACGCCGTCCAGATCGGTGCTCGGGTCTCGCGGAGCAGCTTCCTCTGGCACCTGATCGAACCGGTCAGGGGCCAGCGCAACTGGAGCCGACCGGATGCGGTGCTCGCGGAGCTGGAGGCGGCGGGGCTCGAGCCGGTCTTCGCGATCTACGGCTCGCCGAGCTGGGCGAACGGCGTCTCCGAGCGCACGCCCGATGCCTTCCTCTACGTCCCACGCGATCGCGCGGCGTTCGATGCCTGGCTCGACGCGTACGAGGACTTCGTGATCGACGCCGTCAACCGCTACCGGGGACGGGTCAACAAGTGGGAAATCTGGAACGAGCAGAACGAGCACTTCTTCTGGAAGCCGGAACCGAACATCGACCAGTACGTGCAGTTCTACCGGCGGATCTACGCGGCGATCAAGTCCGTCGCACCCGAGGCGGAGGTCGCCATGGGCGGACTGGCCGGTCTCTGCTGCTCGATTGGGGTCAACGGCGTCAACTTCCTCCAGGGACTCTACGACCGCGGCGTGCGGCCCGACATCGTCAACATCCACCCGTACGCACTGAAGAGCCAGTCTCCGAGCATGTCGATCCCGAACGAGAACAGCTTTACCGACATCGCCCGGATCCGTGAGGTCATGGTGCGCAACGGCGAGGGCGACAAGCCGATCTGGGTCACGGAATGGGGCTGGGCGACCAACAAGATCTCCGATGAGCGGCAAGCGGAGTACGTGGAGCGCTCGCTCGAGCTGCTCGCCACGAAGTACACGTACGTGAAGCTCGCCACCTACTTCGTCGACTACGACCGGCCGCCGGAGTACTACTACGGGCTCTTCACCCAGGACTTCCAGCCGAAGCCGGCGGCCGAGCGGTTCCGCCAGTTCATGGAGTCGATGGAGTAGGAGAGGATTCAGGAGTCAGGGGTCAGGGGTCGGGGGCAGGGGGCGTGGTCCGGGTTCCGGGGTTCAAGGGATAGGGGAGGAGAGG
>CALKIP010000323.1 GCA_937995995.1 uncultured bacterium | reverse complement strand
TGCTTCAACGTCAAGGGGCCGGACCTCCTCTTCCTCGACCAGCCGGCCGAGCTCTCCGAGGAGGACCGTGCGCAGTACGCGCGGCTGGGCGTGGCGCCGGAGCCGTTCCGGAACGTGCGCTACTACGCGCCGTACAAGCCGGACGGCTACAACCTGAACACGCTGCGCACGAACGAGGCGCTCACGCACAACGTCGAGCCGCTCGTCTGGGGGCTCGAGCAGATCCTCGATTTCGCCGAGGTGCTGCTGACCCGTGAGGACGTGGACGCGAAGGCGGACGCGCTGATCGAGTTCATCCGCGACCGCGTCGTCGGGCGCGAGTGGAGCGACGGCACGCTGCACACGCACACCGTACGCACCTTCCAGGAGCTCGAGGCGTGGTTCGAGGACGTGCTCGCCAACTGCGAGCAGAACGACCGCCAGGTCTGGAAGACGCACCACGTGGCGACGATCCGCAAGGTCCGCAACCGGCTGCTCAACCTCTCGACACGCGCCAAGGGGCTCGTCTCGAACGACGCGACGGTGAACGATCTGCCGTGGGGCGAGTTCGAGGACCGCACGGTCTACGTGATCGACGTCGCCAACGTCGAGCCGGAGGCGCAGGACCTGATCTTCGCTCGGGTGGTGAACGAGGCCAGGGAGCGGCTCGAGCGTGACGCGCTCGGCGTCGACCACCTCGTCGTCTTCGTCGACGAGCTGAACAAGTACGCGCCCGGCGATGGTCACGAGACGTACGTGCGCAAGATGCTCCTCGACGTGAGCGAGCGCGGCCGCTACCTCGGGCTCGTCCTCTTCAGCGCGCAGCAGTTCCGGAGCCAGGTCCACAAGCGTGTGGTCGGCAACTCGGGGACCGCGATCTACGGTCGCATGGACATGGACGAGCTCGCCACGCCCGGCTACCAGGTCCTCTCGCCCGCCACGAAGTCGAAGCTGGCGACGCTGCCCAAGGGCGAGCTCATGATCCGCCACCCGCACTTCACGCAGCCGATCTTCGTTCGCTTCCCGCGTCCCGCCGTCATGGCCGGCCGCGATGGTGTGAAGCGCTTCGAGCCCGCGTACGACCTCCCCTTCGAGGACGCCGTCGCTCGGCATCTGAAGCGGCTCGACCCGCGCCTATCGCTCAATGACGTCAAGGACCTGATCGCCGGCCGTGAGGAGGCGGAGGTCCTGGAAGCGCTGCACCGTACGCAGCAGGCGCGGCCCGAGGGCGTGCTGGCGTATTTCAGACGCTGCCTGAAGAAGAGGGTGGAGCGGGAGACGGTGCCGGCGGGTGGGGCGCCGATCGAGTCGCGCGGCGCGATCGAACTGCCGGACGATCCGTACGCGTAGGCGGCGGGCCGGTGGCCGGTGGCAGGGCTGGGGCGAGGGCCGGGTGGTGTGGAGGAGATACAGGGCTAGACCACGAAGGGAGGGAGAACGTGAATCGGCGAGCGGATGAGCAGAGGGCGGTATTCTGGGCGCGCATGCACGGCGGCACGATCGAATTGCCGGTCCGGCTCTTCGTTCTGGTCTGTATGCTCCTCATCGCCGGCGGAGCGCTGCTCGGTGAGTTCACAGCGAGTCTCGGCGGTGATTCCATCTCGTGGCGCCGGCTCGTGGGTGCGGCCGCCGCGTTCGTCGTCGCGGCCGCGCTGCTCTCGAACCGTGTCGGTCGCTCGAAGACTGACTGAGTATTCCGCATGATCCTCGCCCATCTCGCCGACCTGCACCTCGGCTATCGCGCCTATCACCGGCTCTCGCCGGGGGGGATCAACGCGCGCGAGCGCGACGTGGCCCTCGCGTTCCGTGCGGCGCTCGACCGCGTCGTCGAGTTGGGGCCGGATCTGATCCTCGTCGCCGGCGACGTCTTCCACACCGTGCGCCCGTCGAACGCCGCGATCGCGGATGCGTTCCGCCAGTTTGCGCGCTTGAGCGGACAGCTTCCCGGCGTGCCGATCGTCATCATCGCAGGAAACCACGCCTCGCCGCGCGCAGTGGAGACGGGGAGCATCCTGCGGCTGCTGGCGGAGATCCCGGGCGTCGTCGTGGTCGACCAGGACGCCCGCGCCGTCTACCTCGAGGAGCTGGGCACCTCCATCCTCTGCCTTCCGCACAACGCACTGGCCAGTGGCGAGCGGATCGCGCTGGAGCCGGATCCGGATGCGGCCGTCAACATCCTGATGCTGCACGGCACCATTGCCGGCGGAGGCGCGGAAGAGAAGCTGCGCTACGTCAGTGAGTACGGCGGCGTGAAGGTCGACGCCAGCGAGATCCGCCCCGAACGCTGGGACTACGTCGCCCTCGGCCACTATCACATCGCCACCGAGCTCGCGCCGAACATGGGGTACGCCGGCGGGATCGAGCGCACCTCGACCAACATCTGGGAGGAGGCCAGTACCGCGAAGGGCTTCCTGACCTTCGACACCGAATCGAAGAAGGCGACGTTCCATCCATTGCCCTCACGGGAGGTGGTGGACCTGCCGAGATTCTCGGCCCTGCGGGCAGGGCGAGGGCAAGGAGTGCGAGGCGACGTTGCCGGGGGGGACGAGGGTGGCTCGAAGGCCGACGGTCAGGCTTCCCCACAATCACCTGGCCCTGGCGCTGGAAGGTTCATGGAGCCTTCCGAGATCGACGCGAAGATCCGCGCGCTGGTCGAGTCGATCCCGGGCGGGATCGAGGGGAAGATCGTCCGTCTCGTGATCACCGACGTTCCGCGCGACCTCTTCCGTGCGCTCGATCATCGGAAGATCCGGGAGTACAAGGCGGAGGCTCTGCATTTCCATCTGGACGCGCGGCGGCCGGAGGTGCAGCGGATCGTGGGTGTCGCGGCGCCGGGGCGGCGGCGCACGTTGGAGGAGGAGGTGCGTTCGTTTCTGACGAAGCACTGGCAGCGTTCGTCGCGCGAGATCGAGGTCGAGCGCCTCGTCGCCCTGGCCGATCGCTACCTCGCAGAGGCGGCCGGCGGCGAGCCGGAGGACGCGCTGGTCGAGTCGGAGTCGGTGGGGAAGTGAGTGGACGATGCGGCTGATCCGGCTCTCGCTCCTCAACTTCCGGCAGCACGCCGAGACCGAGGTCGAATTCCGGTCGGGGCTGACGGGGATCATCGGGCCGAACGGCTCGGGGAAGAGCACGATCCTCGAGGCGATCGCCTGGGCGATCTACGGCGCGTCGGCGGCGCGCGGCACGAACGACACGATCCGCTTCTCCCGCGCGCCGGGGCGCAGCCGCGTCCAGGTCGAGCTGATCTTCGAACTCGCCGGTCACGAGTACCGAGTCGTACGGACGATGCATACCGCCGAGGTCTTCCTCGACGGCGGCACCTCGCCCGTGGCGACCACGCTCGGCGGCGTGAGCGAATACCTCCAGGGCCGGCTCGGGATGAGCCGCGAGGAGTTCTTCAACACCTACTTCACGGGTCAGAAGGAGCTCCAGTTCCTGGCGCAGATGGGCTCCGCCCAGCGCGGCCGCTTCCTCGGCCAGGTGCTCGGCTACGAGCGGCTGCGCACCGCACAGGAGCGCGCCCGGGGCCGGCGCAACGAGTTGCGGCACGAAATCGAGGGGCTGCGCGCGGGGCTGCCGGACCCGGACGCGCTGAAGGCGGAGCGAAAATCCGCTGAGCGACGTCGCAAGGAAGCCACGTCGGCGCTCCGCGAGGCGGAGGCGGGGGCACGTGAGGCCGAGGCGCGACGCGGCGAGTTGCTGCCGCGCTGGGAGGCGGCGCAGCAGGCACGGGAGCAGGCGCGCGAGATCGCGCACGGCCTCGAGGTCGCGCGCCGTGAGCGCGAGGTCGCCGCACGCGACTACACACGCGCCGAGGCGGAGCTCGAGCGCATCACCACGGCCGCGGCCGAGCTCGAGCCGCTCCGTGAGGCGCTCAAGGAGCTGCCTACGGTCGTCGAGGAGTGTGCCGAGGTCGCCAGGCTCGCCCGCCTCGCCGAGCGGCGGCGCGTGCTCGTGGAGAACGAAAGGAACCTGGCCGCGGAGATCGAGGCCGGGCAGCGTCGCCTGGAGAAGCTCGAGGAGGCGCCGCGCTACCTGGAGCAGTACCGCGCCGAGTTGGCCGCGGCGCGTGAGCGGTTGGCCACCGCCGAGCAGGCAGTCGAGAAGGAGCACCGCGTCTGGGTCCAGCGCAGGGAGGAGATCAAGACCAAGCTGGATGCGTACCGCGACCGCGCCCGCGAGCTCAAGGAGCAGGTCCGGCAGCTCGAGGAGGCGGGCCCGGATGGGACGTGCCCGACGTGCGAGCAGCCGCTCGGCGCCCAGTTCGATGCCGTCGTCGGGCGCTTGCGCGACGAGTGGGACACGCTGGTCCAGGACGGCAAGTGGCTCAAGCAGCGGCTCGACCAGCTCGAGGCGAAGCCGGAGGAGCTGGAGGTCGCCGAGCGTGACCGCGCCGAGGTCAACCGCGCCATCGAGGAGGCGAGCCAACGCCTGGCCCGCTGCGAGCGCGCCGTCGAGGAGCTCGAGCGGCTACGCGGCGAGCAGGCCGCGCGTACCGAGCGCCTCGAGAAGACCCGCGCCGAGCTTGCAGCCATCCCCGCCGAGTACGACGGCGAACGTCACGAGCGGGCCGAGGCGCGGCTGGAGGAGCTGCGTGCCCTGGAGCGCCGGGCGAGCCGTCTCGAGCAGGTGGTCGAGGGCCGCGCCGCGCGCGAGCGGGAGCGCGACGACGCCGAACGACGAGGCCGTCGCGCCGCAGAGCGGATCGCGGAGCTGGAGGCACGGCAGAAGGCGCTCGAGTTCCGGGAGGAGGACTTCGTCCGGCTGCGCACCGAGTACGAGGTGGCCGCCGACGAAGTGCGCCGCGCCGAGCTGCGTGTGACCGAGGTGCGTGGCGTGCTCACCGCAGCCGAGGAGGCGCTCGAGACCGCAGTCCGTGCCGAAGCCGCCTACGAGGAGCGTCGCGCGGCGCTCTCTTCGCTCGAGATCGAGCTGCGCCACCACAACGAACTCGACGCCGCGCTCTCGCAGCTCCGTGCCGAGCTGAACGCCCGCGTCCGCCCCGAGCTGAGCCAGCTCGCCAGCGCCTTCCTGGCCGAAATCACCGACGGCCGCTACACCTCGCTCGAGATCGACGACAACTACAACATCCTCGTCCTCGACGAGGGCGAGGAGAAGCCGGTCATCAGCGGCGGTGAGGAGGACGTCGCGAACATGGTGCTGCGCCTCGCGATCAGCCAGATGATCGCCGAGCGCGCCGGCCACCCACTCTCGGTCCTCATCCTCGACGAGGTCTTCGGCTCCCTCGACCTCGAGCGGCGTGACAACGTCATCCAGCTCCTGCACCGCCTCGGCGACCGATTCGAGCAGGTCATCCTGATCACCCACGTCGAGACGATCCGCGAAGGGCTCGATCAGGTGATCCGCGTGGAGTACGACGAGCGCAGCGGCGCGAGTCGGGTTCGTGAGGAGGGGGCGGCACTCGCGGATCTTGCCCCGGTGGAAGCGGTGGGCAACGGCGCAGACGGGGCGTCGGGCGCCGGCGACGAGAGAGCGGCGGACTGATGCTCGATCGGGGTGCCACGCTTCCGTGCCCGTAAACGATCCCGTTCCACACCGCGGAGCAGGGGATCCCGTTCCGGATCGGATTCCTTCTACTGAATCCGCCTGAACCGTTTGCGCTGGCCTGGAACCCGTACGCTTACGCGTGCCCCTGCCCGGTTTTTCGTCATTTCGTCGGGCACGCGCACGCGTACGCGTAGGGATCCGCCGGATTCGGTATTACTGTTCCGCGCCACTCGCTCCGCGTCGCGTGAGGAGCAGCCCGGCCCCAACGATCAGCGCGATCCCCAGCACCTGATCCACGCCCACCGCCTCTCCCAGGAGGCTCGCGCCGAGGAGCACCGCCACCACCGGCTCAGCGGTGGCGAGCATGCTCGCCGTGCCGGCCGTGAGGTGCCGCAGCCCCGCGATGTAGAGGAGGTAGGCGGCGAGCGTCGGCAGCAGACCCATGAGGAGGAAGAGCGGGAGCCGGTCCGGGTGCGCGAGCATCGGCCGCCACGGCGGGGCCACAAGGGCCAGGATGATGGCGCCGAAGAGGAAGGCGTAGAAGACCGTCTCGAGCGGATCGTAGCGCTCGAGCGCCTCCTTGCCGAAGATCGTGTAGAGGCCGTACGACAGCCCGGCGAGCAGGCCGAAGCCGAGCGCCGTGGCGGAAATCGTGGCGCCGCCGGTCAGGAGGAGGCGCAGCGCGCCAGTGACCAGGAAGACGCCGGTGAGGACGAGTACGAGCGCGCCGAGCTGTGTCGTGCCGAGCGTCTCCCTGCCGAGCAGCCGGGAGATCACGACCACGAACGCCGGCGCGGTGTAGAGCAGCGCGACCGCGACCGCGACCGTCGTGTGCTCGATCGCGGCGAAGTAGGCGAACTGGAAGAGAGCGATGCTGATGAGGCCGTAGGCGACGAAGAGCGGGACGTCGCGCGCGGCGAGCCGCAGGCGACGTCGCCTGAGCAGCATCCAGAGCGCGAGCCCGACGAGGC
>CALKIP010000322.1 GCA_937995995.1 uncultured bacterium | reverse complement strand
GCGCTGGCGTGGGCGCTGTTCCTCGTGGCCCTCCTCGTCGTGCCCCGCATCGCGCCGGACGAGGCCGTGGTGCGCGAGCACCTCGAGGCGCTCGGCCCGCTCGCGCCCGCTGCCTTCGTCCTTGCCGAAGTCGTTCAGGTCGTCATCGCCCCGATCCCCGGCCAGCCGATCGAGATCCCGGGCGGCTACCTCTTCGGCCTCGCCGCGGGGACGCTGCTCGCCTCGTTCGGCACGATCGTCGGCTCGATCATTGCATTCGCCCTCGGCCGCCGCTACGGCCGGCCGTGGGTCGAGCGCCGCGTCGCACCCGACGTGCGGCTCCGCTTCGACCACTGGCTGGTTCAGGGAAATCGGGCCGAGTGGGTGGTCTTCTGGCTGATGCTGGTGCCGGCGTTCCCACGTGATCCGCTCTGCTACCTGGCTGGGCTGACGCCGCTGTCGCCGATGCGCTTCGCCGTGATCGCCGCGATCGGACGGCCCATCGGCCTGATCCCCTGGATCGCTCTCGGCGCCGAGGGCGTCGCACTGGGGCTGTGGCTCCAGATCGCATTGGCAGCCGGTGCGGGCGCGGTCTGGCTGCTCCACCTGGCATACATGCGGATCGCACGGGCGCGGCGAAGCACACAACCCGGACGACTGCCGAAGGCACGCTGATCCCCATCCACGGAGACACCTCATGCGCAAGCTCGCGACGCTGAAACGCCTCTTCGACGACCGCGCCCTCTACTGTCAGCTCATCGTGACTCGCCGCTGCAACCTGGCGTGTGGCTACTGCAACGAGTTCGACGCCGTCTCGAAGCCGGTGCCGTACGAAGAGCTCATCCGGTGGATGGACCACCTGATCGACGAACTCGGCGTCACCATCATGGACTTTCTGGGTGGCGAGCCGCTGCTGCACCCTCGCATCGCCGACCTGGTCCGCCACGCCCACGAAAAGGGGTGCTGGACGAACATCATCACCAACGGACTGCTCCTGAGCGACGATCTGGTAGAGGCGCTCAACTCGGCGGGGCTGGACTCGATGTGCGTCTCCATTGACAGGGTGAATCCGACCGACTTCACCCACAAGGGGCTGAGGCCACTGCGTCGCAAGCTGGCACGCCTGCGCGAGCGCGCCGACTTCCAGGTCGAATGCAACGCGGTGCTGTGCGAGGAGACGTTCGACGAATTCGAGGAACTGGTGCTCGAGCTCAAGGCGCTCGGCTTCCCGGTGCGTTGCGGAGTGCGCCATTACGAGGGGAAACTGGACCTCAACGAAGCGGTCAGAGAGCGACTCGAGTGGTTCCATTCCCACTTTCGCCACTGGCGGATCGCGCCTATGATGGACCTGCACCGTGCGCGAATCGACGGGAATGCGCCTGAATGGAAATGCACCGGCGGCTACAAGTTCCTCTACATCGACGAGTTCGGCACTGTGAAGGCGTGCAGCCAGGTATCGCTGCGCGAGCCGAAGCACGTGCTCGACATGTCGGTCGCGGACCTGAAGGCGAACGACCACCACAAGCCGTGCGAGAAGGAGTGCGGCGTGAGCTGCGTGATCCAGACGTCGTTGATCACCGCGAACCCGATCGGCTACGCCGCGCGCTGCGCGCAGCACCTGATCCAGACGCGTGGGCAGGGCGTGGCGTATGGCGGGTTCCAGAAGGCCTCGACGCGGCGCCGTGCGGAGCGCGAGGCCGAGAAGACGGGGGTCGGAGCGGGCACCTGAGCTCCGCCCGAGGCGACGTCGCCCGGTCGAGGCGACGGACCGCGAGCACGCTCCGTCGCCTCTTCTTCGTCCTCGGCCTCCTCGTGGCCGTGCACACCGCGACACCTGCCGCCATTTCGGCACAGGGCACGCCCGCCGACACCGCAGCGGTCCTCTACGACGTCGCCCGTCAGCTCGAGGAGGAAGGTCGGCTCGAGGAGGCGCGGCTGCTCTATCGGCTCATCCAGGAGCGCTACCCCGAGTCCTACGCCGCTGGCACCGCCGGGCTGCGGCTGGTCGCGACCGCGACACCGCGCATCGATCGGAGTGGCCGGACCGAGCTCCTCGTCTGGAGCACCCTCTACGGGCTGTGGCTCGGTGCCGCGGTCCCCGCCGCCCTCGATGCCGATGGCCTCGAGCCGTACGGCGTCGGGCTGCTCCTCGGCGGGCCGGCGGGGTTCCTGGCCGCCCGGAACTACACCCGCACCCGGCCGGTCTCGGAGGGTCAGGCCCGGGCCATCACCTTCGGCGGAAGCTGGGGCACCTGGCAGGCGTTCGGCTGGCGCGAGGTCTTCGACATCGGTGAGAAGACGCAGACGAGTTGCCTTCCGGATATGGGCCAGTGCATCGAGCACAGATCGGATCCATCCTCGGGTGCGCTCTTCGGCTCGATGATCCTGGGCGGGTTGGCAGGCGTCGCCACGGGCGCGGCGATCGCCGGCTCGCGCGACATCGCGGCCGGGGATGCCGCGGCCGTGAACTACGCCGCACTCTGGGGCACGTGGTGCGGTGTGGTGGTCGGCGTGCTCGCCGACCTGGATGGCGACGGCCTGCTCGCCGCGGCACTCCTCGGCGGCGATGTGGGGCTCGGCACCGCGGCGGTGCTCGCCCCCGACTGGGGGCTCAGCGTGGACCGTGTGCGGCTGATCAGTATCGCGGGAGTGGCGGGCGGGCTCGCCGGCGCGGGGCTGGACCTGCTCCTCCAGCCGGGAAACGACAGGGTCGCCATCCTGATCCCCGCAATCACCAGCGCCCTCGGCCTAGCCCTCGGCGTCCATTGGACGCGGGACCGAGACGCGTCGGGCCTGGGCGACAGCACAGCCGGAAGCGCCGGAGATGGCGCGCTCGTGGACCTTCGGGATGGACGGTGGTCGTATCGACTGCCCCAGCCCGTACCCGTGCCGCTCCGCAACCGCGACAGTCGAGGCTGGTCGCCGGGGCTGCGCGTCGAGCTACTGCACGCACGCTTCTAGCGATCCGGCCCGGCTCAACGCATTCGGCGCTTGAGCTCCTCGAGCCTCCGCTCCGCCTCGCGCTCGCGGGCCTCGCGCTCCATGCGGCGGAACTCCCGGGCCTCAGGGGTATCGTCTTCTGAAAGGGGGTCGGCCGAGGCCCGGTCGCCGCCGAGGCGCTCGGTTGCGGCCTCGACCTCCCGTAGCGCGGACTCCATCTCGCCCAGGTCACGCCGCCTCATCTCGGCTTCCGCCTCGAGTGCCTGGACTTTTCGCTCCAACACGCTCGAACGCTCCGCGTGACGCTCCGCGAACTCCGCGGCGAGTCGCGCCGTTTCCTCGTCCTGAATGTCCCGGGCCAAGGCCTCGCGACGGCGGCAGCTCTGTTCCGCACTCCGCTCTTCGGCCAGCTCCTCCCGTGACCGTGCCAGATCCGCGAGGACCCGGTCGAGCTCGCCCCGCACTCGCCTGACATCACGGCGCATCGCCGCGATGCGCTCATGGCTCGCGCCGCCGTCGCGGTCGAGCTCCTTCCAGAAGTTCTCCACGGCCTCGCGCCAGGCCTGCCGCCAATGCTCGAACATGCTGTCAAACTAACGTTTCGGTCGACCGCGCGGTAGTTGGGCGGCCCGATCCTTGCTCCCTCGCGGAGCCGAAAGCCGATGCACGGAAAAGGTCGCCACGCGGTACTCGAGATAGAAACATGGAACGGTTGCCCACGGGGACGCTGTCGCCCGAGATGGCGAACCTGACGAGGGAAGAGCTGAAGTCACTCACCCACGGTGAGTTCTGGATCCCCGAGGCCGAGCGCGGCGTCTACCAGCTCGCGCTGCGCACGCTCAACGAGGCCGGCATCCCGTACGTGGTCAGTGGACTGTACGCGATGTATGAGTACGCGGGGATCTATCGCCAGACCAAGGACCTGGATCTGCTCCTCGAGCCCCGGCACGTGGTCGCTGCCGCCAGGGTGCTGCGGCGTGCCGGCTTCCACACGGAGCTGCACCAGGCGCACTGGATCGCCAAGGCGCTCAAGGAGGAGGCGATGATCGACCTCATCTACGGGATGGGGAACGGCCTCCAGTTGATCGACGCCGGGTGGTACCGCAACTCGCGTCCCGGGATCCTGGCGGCGACGCCGATCCGCGTCGCCGCACCCGAGGAGTTGATCTGGCATCGGCTCTTCGTCTCCGAGCGGCACCGCTCCGACATGGCGGACATCGTGCACCTCCTCCTCACGCGCGGTGACGAGCTGAACTGGGAGCGCCTTCTCGACCGCGTCGGCGACCACTGGCGACTGCTCCTCGCCCAGATCCACCTCTTCGATTACGTCTACCCGGGACACAAGACGAGCGTACCGACCTGGGTCCGTGAGGAGCTCTACGAGCGCGCCTTCGAGGAAATGGTCGAGCCCGGCGACCCCAGCGTCTGCCGCGGCACGCTGCTCTCACGCTTCTCCTTCGCGATCGATGTCAATGAGTGGGGGTTCCGCGACCTGCGCAGGCAGGCCGTCAACTCCGCACGCTCGCTACCGATCATCCGCGAGATCCGTGACAGCGACATCTGGGATGAGCCGCTCGAGCGGGGGGAGTGAATGGCAGGAGAGCGCTCCATACGAATCGCCGCGGTCGGTGACCTGCACTACGACTCCGGACGTGGTGCTTTGGCCGACATCTTCGCCACCGCCAACAAAGAGGCCGATATCCTGGTCCTGTGCGGAGATCTCACCACACACGGACGCCCGGAGCAGATGATCGGCTTCACCAAGGAACTCGCCTCACTCGACATACCGGTCGTCGCCGTCTTCGGTAACCACGATCACGAGGCGGACGCCATAGAGGAGCTGACCGAAATACTCACCAAAAAGGGCGTCCACGTGCTCGACGGCGAGAGCGTCGTCGTCGACGGCGTCGGCTTCGCGGGCGTCAAGGGCTTCGCCGGCGGGTTCGGACGCGGTACCCTCGCCCCCTTCGGCGAGCCGCTGATCAAGAACTTCGTACAGCACGCCATCGACGAATCCCTCAAGCTCGAGAACGCGCTGCGTACGCTCGATGCCGAGACCAAGGTCGTCGTGATGCACTACTCGCCGATCCCGGAGACGCTCCAGGGGGAGCCCGACGTCATCATGCCGTTCCTCGGCACGTCTCGCCTCCTCCCTCCGATCGAGACGCATGGCGCCGATGTGGTCTTCCATGGACACGCCCACGCCGGTCATCCCGAGGCCACCACGCCCACCGGCGTTCCCGTCTACAACGTCGCCCTCCCCGTACTCCGGCGCTCAGGTGACATCCTTCGCATCTTCCGCGCACGTGCACCCGAACGACGAGGGCGCAGGACCACGGACCGGGGCCGCGTAGACGACGATGTGACCCTCGAGTCCACCCCATCACGTGACCGCTCGAAGCCTCGACGCCGCCGGGCGGAGCCACCTCGCGATCACCCGGAGCACCGCCACAACCCGTAGGAGCCAGCACACGATCCCCGGTGCCGTCACGCCAGGAGTTCGTGCAATGGTGCGACGCGGCGGACCTGGGATGTCCCGTTTGGCTATGGCGCTCGGGCGGGCTACACAGCAATCGTCTGGGTGCGCAGTGAGCGGTCAGTAGGGCGCAATGCGCGCAGTCGGAGTCGTCTCCTTATATCGTATCAGGTCGGTAACGTTAGGTCCCACAGTCGGTTGTGCAAATGGTAGGGTTCGGTCCGCAGTGTGCCTTCGAGGATCGGCGGCCGGGCGGCGGGTGCCCGGTCGCGGGGACAGGGGGCGGGATGGGACGCGACCACTTCCGAAAGGAGGCCGACATGACGGACCGAATCCGCTGGATCCTGCCACTGGCCATGATGGTGGCGTTCGGAGTCGGGGCGCCGGAGAAGGCCGAGGCGGCAAGCTGCACCCGGGGTTACGAGATGTGCCTGAACGACACCTGGGACACGAGGGGGTTCGCGCGTGCCCTGGCCGATGTCGAGTGCTTCGCCGAGTACGTCGGCTGCGTTCGCAGGAAGGCGTAGCGGTAGCGCATCTGGCCGGCCGCGCGGCTCGTTCGTGAGGCAGGTACGCGCGGCTTGATCATCACAACAAACCGAACGTGTCCCATGCGATTCCGACCCCTCCCCCTGGTCCCGCTCCTTGCTGCCTGTGCCGCATCGGACGCGGCGGAGCCGGTATTGATCGAGGATTTCATCGAGCGTTCCGTCGCGGTCCGCTGTGAACCCGTGCCTGCAATGACCGCGCGAGCCTCGTCGGTGGCCGATCTGGCTACATTGAGCGACAGCACGTTGATCGTGCTCTACGAACATGCCCGCGAGGTCGCCATTTTGGGCCCGGACCTCGAGATACGAGAGGTGGTGGCCTTCGATGCAGACGGCCCGACGGGTGTGCGCGGGCCGGTCTCGGCCACGCTGGCGGGCGATACGTTGATCATCGTCGCGGACCAGCCCCGCCAGCGACTGAAGCTCCTCGATCTCGAAGGTCGTGACAGGGGAACGGTGGACCTGCCGTTCCCGCCCCAGCGCGTGCAGGCGGCGCCCAGCGGCATCTACATCA
>CALKIP010000321.1 GCA_937995995.1 uncultured bacterium | reverse complement strand
ACCAGCGGCGGCGACCTCCGCCGCCGACTGGATGTGCTGCACCCAGAGTGTCCCGTCAGGGCCGGCCGCGATCGTCATGTAGGCGGGGTAGTGGTCGGCGAACTCGAGGGTCTGGAGGGTCAGTTGGCGCGCCTGCGGGGGCACGCCCTGGCGCTCGAACATCTCGTCGAAAAGGTCGATGAACGCCTGGCGGTCGGCCTCGGTCACATCCTGCCGCTGGAAGGGGCGGGTCACGATGCGGGCAAGCTCGCCATCAGGTGTTCGGATTTCGATCCGGTAGTCTGAGTTCACGCCCTGGATCATGCGGCCATCGTCGCCCACGTCCCAGAGGGGTTCGGGCTCGAAGAGGCGGACGCGCGCCGTACCGCCCTGGAAGCGGAGTGTTTGGCCGAGAGGCAGGTGGAGCAGGGTGTCGACAATGGCGCCGTCGCCGGCCCGCACGAGTACGACCTGCTGCGCGGCCGGGTCCTGGTTCGGCGTGGGGGCCGGACGGACCTCCTGTGCCAGGCGCCCGTCGGGGAGGAGCTTCCATTTGGTCGAGATCCCCTCCGTGAGCGGGATGGGAAAGCTGCCGACCTCAGTGCCATCCGCGAGGAATCGGTGGACGCGCTGCTGCATGGCGTCCGGGACGAAAAGGGTGTCCCCTCCGGCCGGGATCACGGCCATCACGGCGGGGCTGAACTCGCCGGGGCCGTTGCCGGGCCGGCCGATCGTGCGCAGGTAGTCGCCCTCGCCGTCGAAGACGCGGACGTTCTGGGCCTGCTGGTCGAGGACGTAGATGCGGCCTTCGGCGTCCACGTCGATCCACGCGATGGCACCGAACTGATACTCCGGCTCGCCATCGGCCACGCCGATCCGGAGTTCCTCTTCGATGCGCCATCTCTGACCGTCACGCCAAAGACCGCGCTCCGGGTTGGCGACGATCGCCACACCGGCGCTGTCGGTGATCGTGCCGGTCCACTCACCATCGGCGAGGCCGCTGCCACACGCGGCGAGGAGAGTGGCGCAGGCAAGACAGTGCACGCTTCGCTTCATGGGGTTGGTCTCCCGGAAAAAGGAGGAGTGGTCGCAGGTGTCGGGGCTAGAGTGGGTTCGGCGCCCGCTAGATTGTGGTCGATGGGCGTCGTCGGTCAAGCGTGTTGGCCGTGCGCACCACCTGTTTGGTCCCCTTCGCATCACCGTGTGGAGTGCGTATATTGTACGGCTTGCCGAGCAAATTCCCGTGACCAAGTAAAGGCTTCCATGAAGGCCTCCGAGATTCGCAAGACATTCCTGGAATACTTCGAGGAGAACGGCCACGCGGTGCGGCCGAGCTCGAGCCTGGTGCCACAGGACGATCCGACGCTCCTCTTCACGAATGCCGGGATGGTGCAGTTCAAGCGCATCTTCCTGGGCGAGGAGGAGCCGCCGACGCCACGGGCGGTGACGTCGCAAAAGTGTCTGCGCGTGAGTGGCAAGCACAACGACCTGGAGGAGGTCGGCGTGACGCCGCGGCACCACACCTTCTTCGAGATGCTCGGCAACTTCTCCTTCGGCGACTACTTCAAGCGCGAGGCGATCCATTTCTGCTGGGAGTTGACGACGGAGAGGCTCGGGCTCGAGAAGGAGCGGATGTACGCCACGGTGCATTATTCAGACGACGAGGCGTACGCGCTCTGGCAGGAGGTGGCCGGGCTGCCGGAGTCGCGTATCTTCCGGCTGGGCGACGAGGACAATTTCTGGCAGATGGGCGAGACGGGTCCGTGCGGCCCGTGCTCGGAGCTGCACTACGACCGGCGTCCGGCGTCCGAACTCGGCGCGCCGCTCACGGTCGAGGCGTTCGTGGATCTGACGGACCGGAACGAGATCATCGAGTTCTGGAATCTGGTCTTCATGCAGTACGACCGGGGCGCCGACGGCGAGCTTACGCCGCTGCCGAAGCCCTCGATCGATACGGGCATGGGGTTGGAGCGGCTCGCGATGCTGCTCCAGGGCGTCGATTCGAACTACGAGACGGACCTCTTCACGCCGCTGATCGAGCGCGCGGTCGAGGTCGTCGGCGTGCCGTACGAGGAGACGCCGTCGACCGGCGTTTCGTACCGGGTACTCGCCGACCATGCGCGGGCGACGGCGTTCCTCATGGCCGATGGCGTCTTCCCTACGAACGAGGGGCGCGGCTACGTCCTGCGCCGGATCATGCGGCGCGCGGTGCGGCATGCGTGGCTCCTGGGCCGGCGCGAGCCGACGCTCGTCGAGGTCGTCGACCAGGTGGTCGACGAGATGGGCGACGTCTTTCCGGAGCTGCGTCAGCGGCGCGAGCACCTGCTGCGTGCGACGCGGACGGAGGAAGAGCGATTCCTGGAGACGATCGGCACCGGGATGGAGCGCATCGACGAGATCGCGCCGGAGCCGGCCCCAGAGGAGCGGGCCGCGATGGACGAGGGGGTGACGCCCCGGCCCGTCATTGCGGGGGCAGATGCGTTCCGGCTCTACGACACCTTCGGTTTCCCCCTGGACCTGACGGAGCTGATCGCCCGGGAGCGCGGCTACACGGTGGACGTGGAGGGCTTCGAGGCCGCGCTCGAGGAGCAGCGCGAGCGCTCGCGGGCGGATCGCCGCGCGGCCGGCCAGGCGCTCACGGCCGACGCGTTGAGCGAGGGCTGGGAGGAGCTGGAGCCGGAGGCGGAGCAGGAGTTCGTCGGCTACGAGACGACGCGGCTCGAGACGGAGATCGTCGCCTACCGCAGGGAAAACGGGCGGCTCGCGCTGCAACTCCGAGATAACCCGTTCTACGCCGTGGCCGGCGGGCAGGTCAGCGACAGGGGCGTGGTCGAGGGGGACGGGTGGAAGTTGGAGGTGGACGACGTGCGCCGGGTCTCGGGCCGGATCGCCGTGCTGGGCGACGTCGACGGCGATTTTCCCGGCGGCTCGGCACCGATCCGGGTGCGGGCCGCGGTCGAGCAGCCGACGCGTCACGATACGGAGCGCAACCACACGGCGACACACCTGCTGCACGCCGCACTGCGCAAGGTGCTGGGTACGCACGTGCTCCAGCGCGGTTCGCTGGTCGCGCCCGACCGCCTGCGCTTCGACTTCTCGCACCCCGCGCCGATGACGGAGGAGGAACTCCGCCAGGTCGAGGACGAGGTCAACCGGGCGATCCTCGCGGACGAGGACGTCTGCATGGATTACGTGGGCTACGCCGAGGCGGTCGAGCGCGGGGCGATGGCGCTCTTCGGCGAGAAGTACGGCGATGTCGTGCGAGTGATCGAGGTTCCCGGCGTGAGCATGGAGCTGTGTGGCGGGACACACGTGCGGCACACGGGCGCGATCGGGCTGTTCCGGATCGTGAGCGAGTCGGGCGTGGCCTCGGGTGTCCGCCGGATCGAGGCGGTGACCGGCCCGGCGGCGTACCGGCGCACACTGGAGCAGGAGGCGACTCTCCGTGAGGCGTCGTCGCTCCTCAAGACGTCGCCGGAGAATCTGTTGCGGCGCATCGAACAGCTCGTCGAGGAGCGGCGCGAGCTGGAACGGCAGCTCGAGAAGGCACGGGCGGCGGGCGCGGCGGACGTGGTCGGACAGTTGGTCGACGCTGCCGCCACCGTGGACGGGGCGCGCGTCGTCGCGACGGAGGTGGAGGTGGCTTCGGCCGACGATCTGCGCGCGCTCGGCGACCGGCTGCGCGATCGGCTGGGGAGTGGAGCCGCGGTCCTGGCGGCGCGCTTTCCGGAGAAGACGTCGCTCTTCGCGGTCGTGACCGACGACCTGATCTCCAGGGGCGTACGTGCGGATCAGTTGGTCCGCGAAGTCGCGAAACTGACCGGCGGCTCGGGAGGCGGCCGGCCGCACATGGCGCAGGGCGGCGTCGGCGATCCGGAGAAGGTGGCCGAGGCGCTGGGCCGGGCGAGTGACTTCGTGAGGGGGATGCTCGGCGGATGAGCGTGACGAGCGACGCACTGCACTGGATCGAGCGCCGGGTGCCGGAGGCGCCCGACGCGCTGCGGCAGCGGATGGCGGAGGCGATTCGCGCCGTTGCCGAGCGAGGGCAGCCGGAAGCGCGAGGCGAGGGCGTGGAGGTGCCTCGGCTCGAGTCGCGTGAGGAGCGTTCAGAGGCGACGGAAGCGGTCGCCGCGGTGGAGGAAGTCGGTGCCGCCGGTGAGCGCAGCGGGCAGGGTGCGGTCGCGCGTCGGCTCGCGGAGGCCGGCGTCGCCCGTCTTCGCACGGTGCTCGAGGCGCCCGGCGAACGGGAGGCCGCGCTCGACCTGCTCTGCGCGGATGCGCTGCTGACGTACGCAATGGAGGCCGCAGCCGAAGCGGGGCCGGAAGCTCTGGATGCCATTGCCCGAGGCTTCGGCCCGGAGCGACTTGCACAGCTGCTGGCATAGGTGTCCTCATGAAGAGTCCGATCGTCAGTGAGGTGGAGGCGCACCTCGAGGGACTGGCCGAGACGGCGACTCGCACGGCGGCCGAGCTTTCGGGCACGATCGCCGAGGTCGCCGAGAAGGTGCTGCACGCGTTGGATGCCGGCCGCACGCTCTTCTTCTGCGGCAACGGCGGCTCCGCTGCGGATGCGCAGCACCTGGCCACGGAGTACGTGGTGCGCTTCCGCCGGACGCGTCGGGCGCTCGCCGCGGTGGCGCTGACGACGGACACCTCGCTCCTCACGGCCGCGTCGAACGACCTGGGCTTCGAGCAGGTCTTCGCGCGGCAGATCCGGGCGCTGGCGAGTGCGGACGATGTCCTCTTCCTGCATTCCACATCGGGCGAGTCGCCGAACCTGCTCGAGGCGGCGAAAGCGGCGCGCGACGTCGGCATGAAGACGGTGGCGCTGCTGGGGCGGGGCGGAGGGCGGCTCAAGGACGCGGTCGATGTGGCCATCGTCGTGCCGACGGAGGACGGCGCACACGCCCAGGAGCTTCACCTGGCGATCGGCCATGCGATCTGTGACATCGTGGAGAGCCGGATGGCCTCGACGGGCAGAGGATAGGCAGAAAATGATCGATCTTTCGGGGAAACGTGCTGTCGTGACCGGGGGGACGCGCGGGGTCGGGCGGGCGACGGCGCTGATGCTGGCGCGGGCGGGCGCGAACGTGGGGATCACGTACCACCGTCGCGAGGGCGAGGCGGAGGCGGTGGTGGCGGACCTGGAGCGGCTGGGTGTGCAGGCGTGGGCCGAAGGCGGGGACCTGGCGGACCCCGGGACGGCGGATCGGGTCTTCCGGCGTGCGGCCGAGGAGTTCGGAGGGCTGGACATATTCATCGGCAACGCGGGGGTCTGGCCGCCGGAGGACGTGCCGATCGCCGAGATGTCGGCGGAGCGGTGGCGCCGCACGGTGGCGGTGAATCTGGACGCCATCTTCTACACGACGCGTGCGGCGGCGAGAATGATCGCCGACGACGGTCGCATCGTGCTGGTCAGCTCGACCGCGGGGCAGCGAGGCGAGGCGTTCCATGGCGATTACGCGGCGACGAAGGGTGCGCTGATCTCGCTGGTGAAGGGAGTGTGCGTGGAGTTGGCGCCGCGTGGAGTCACGGTGAATTGCGTAGCGCCCGGCTGGATCGACACCGAGATGTGCGAGGCGCCGTTCGCCGACGGCGGCAGGGAGCGGATCGAGGCCGGGATCCCGCTCGGCCGTGTGGCGAGCCCGGAGGACGTGGCCGGCCCGATCGTCTTCCTCTGCTCGGATCTGGCCCGGCACATCACGGGCGAGACCGTAAACGTGAACGGCGGATCGGTCCTTTGCGGCTGAACCCCCGGGGCACGGCGCCATGGAGCTGAACCCACCCCGCGCGGTACGCGAGATCGTCCGGCGGCTGGAAGAGGCCGGGCACGAGACGTGGGCCGTCGGCGGCGCGGTCCGCGACTCGGTGCTGGGGCTGCCCGCCGGGGACTGGGACCTGGCCAGTCGCGCGCGCCCGAACGAGGTGCGTCGACTGTTTCGACGGACGGTGCCGATCGGGATCGAGCACGGGACGGTCGGTGTCCTGGCCCGGGACGGCGTACTGTACGAGGTGACGACCTTCCGCCGCGACATCGAGACGTACGGGCGGCATGCGACGGTCGAGTTCGCCGATACGATCGAGGAAGACCTCTCTCGCCGGGACTTCACCTGCAACGCCCTGGCGTGGCACCCGCTGACGGGCGAGCTGCGTGATCCGTATCTCGGCCTCGAGGACCTGCGTTCCGGCCGGCTGCGGACCGTGGGCGAGCCGGCCGAGCGCTTCGCGGAGGACTACCTCCGGGTGCTGCGCGCCCTGCGCTTTGCCGGGCACTTCGAGCTTACGATCCACCCCGATACGTGGACCGCCCTCGTCGAGGCGACGCCGGAACTGCCGCGCCTTTCGGCCGAGCGAATCCGGGAAGAGCTCTGGAAGATCTTCACCAAGACGCCACGTGCGTCGAGGGCACTCTCCCTCTACGCCGCGTCGGGCGCACTCGCCATCCTCTACCCCGAGCTAGACCGCACCATCGGCGTGGGGCTGGACGATTCGGGAACCGAAAGCGCCGGCGAGGGCTTCGGTGCCTGGGCGCACCAAACGCCCGTTTCAGCAGAGGGTGGTCGGGGGGGCGGGGGCGGCGTACGGGCCCCGGGCGCTGGGGGCGGCGCCGGTGCTCAAGCGGGCGCGTGCGCGGGGGGGGGCGCGGGGGGGGCGGGGGGGGGCGGCGGTGGGGGGGCGGGGGGGCGGCGCGGCCGGCCGGAGCCGGG
>CALKIP010000320.1 GCA_937995995.1 uncultured bacterium | reverse complement strand
GCGCGCGCACAGGAGCTGATCCCGGGGGGCGTGAACTCGCCCGTGCGGGCCTTCCGTGCTGTGGGTGGCGAGCCGTTCTTCGTGGGCCGCGGAGAGGGTGCACGGATCGTCGATGTGGATGGGAACAGCTACATCGACTACGTCATGAGCTGGGGCCCGCTCATGCTCGGGCACGCGCACCCGACGATCACGAGCGCACTCGAGGATGCGCTGCTCCGTGGTACGAGCTACGGCGCGCCGTGCGCGGCGGAGGTCGAGTTGGCCGAGCTCGTCGTCTCGGCCGTACCGTCGGTCGAGATGGTCCGTTTCGTCAACAGCGGGACCGAGGCGACGATGGCCGCGATCCGGCTGGCGCGCGGCGCGACGGGACGCGACCTGGTCGTCAAGTTCCAGGGCTGCTACCACGGCCACGGCGACAGCTTCCTGGTTCAGGCGGGGAGCGGCGTGGCGACGCTCGGTCTGCCGAACTCGCCCGGCGTGCCACCGTCGCTCGCGGAGCTCACGCTGACGGCACCGTTCAACGACCTCGAGGCGGTCGAGGAGCTCTTCCGCACGCACGGCGAGCGGATCGCCGGGGTGATCGTGGAGCCGATCGCGGGGAACGCGGGGTTCATCGCCCCCGTCGATGGGTTCCTCGAGGGGCTGCGGAGGGTGACGCGCGAGCACGGCGCGCTTCTGATCTTCGACGAGGTCATGACCGGCTTCCGGGTCGGACTCGGCGGCGCACAGGAACGCTTCGGCGTCGAGCCGGACCTGACCACGCTCGGCAAGGTGATCGGCGGCGGGCTGCCTGTGGGCGCCTTCGGCGGGCGCCGTGATCTGATGGAACAGATCGCGCCTGCGGGGCCGATCTACCAGGCGGGCACGCTGTCGGGCAACCCGTTGGCGATGGCGGCGGGGCTGGCGCAAATTCGTGCATTGCGCGAGACCGAGCCGTACCCGGAGCTGGAGCGGCGGAGCTGGACCCTGGTCGACGGCGTGCTCGAGGCGGCACGTGAGGTCGGGGTGCCGGCCACGGGCGGCGCCTTCGGCGGGATGTGGGGCGTGCACTTCGTCGAGGGGCCGGTGCGGACTTTCGAGGATGCGAAGCGCGCGGACACGGTACTCTTCGGACGCTACTTCCAGGCCGCGCTGCGCCGAGGCATCTTCCTCGCACCCTCGGCGTTCGAGGCGGGCTTCGTCTCGACGGTGCACACGGACGACGACATCGCCTTCACCGTCGAGCAGCTGCGAGAGGCACTGCGCGAGGCTGTGGGATGAGACGCGGCGCGCTCGCGGCGGCGTTCGTCGCCGCATTCCTCGCCGCCTGCCGGCCGGCGGGACCGCCGCCGATCGTCGGGACGGGGCTCCCGGACGAGGAGCCGATGGTCCGTGTCGGGATCGCGGTCAACGCGGCGCAGGTCGTCGTGAGCGCGCCCTCCTCCTTCGAGATCGGTCAGCCGGGCCGCCGCCCGGAAGTGGTCGCGAGCGGCGGTGAACGCTGGGTCTTCACCGCGGATGGGGCGGGGCGCCTCATGGCCAGCGGGCCGGGCGGGCGACGGGCCGGTCCCTTCGATGCTCCGGTGCGGGTCCGCACCCGCAACGACTCGCCGGTCGAGATCGACGGGTCGCCGTACCGCGGCGGGGCACTCGTCCGTGCCGCGGGCGCCGGGCGCGTGACGGCCATCAACGTCCTGGCCCTCGAGGACTACCTGCTCGGAGTGGTCCCCCTCGAGATCGGCGCGCGGCCGGCCGCGGAAATCGAGGCGGTCAAGGCCCAGGCGGTGGCGGCGCGGACGTACGCAGTCTCGCACCTGGGCGGGCGGGAATCGCTCGGCTTCGATTTCTACGCCACCGTCGCCGACCAGGTCTACGGCGGGAGTTCGAGCGAGGATGCGGTGGTCAGCCGCGCGGTACGCGAGACGCGTGGCGAGATCCTGACCTACGAGGGATCGCCGATCCTGGCCTACTACCATTCGACGTGTGGCGGCCGGACCGCGGCGATCGACGAGGTGTGGACGAGCCCGCCGATCCCTTACCTGGTCTCGGTCTCCGACAGGGTCGGAGAGGACGGGGAGGCCTACTACTGCGAGATCTCGAACCGGTTTCGCTGGTCCGAGCGCTGGTCGGCCGACGAGCTGCGCGAGATGCTGACCGAGTCGCTCGGGCTGCGGGGCGCGCCGATCCGGCACGTCGAGGCCGTCGAGGTCACAGGCCGCACGCCCTCAGGGCGAGCCGAGGCGCTTCGCATCGTGGCCGATGGGCGTTCCTTCGTCGTCGCGCCGCCGGACTCGATCCGCAGGATTCTGAGGCCGGAGTCAGGGCGCATGCTGAACAGCTCGCTCTTCGTGCTGGACCGGCACGCCGACGGCGGCGCACCTGTGGAGTGGGTCGCCCACGGGGGCGGCTGGGGGCACGGGATCGGGATGTGTCAGATGGGTGCGATCGGCCGTGCGCGAGCCGGCCAGAACTACCGCCGTATCCTGGCGACGTACTACCGCGGCACCGACATCGAACGGTTGTACTGAGCAGCGAAGCGAAACGGCTGTACCGAGCAGCGATACCGCACGCCCGTGCCGAGCGGCGGTTTGGAAATGTTACACCGAGCAGCGGCATGATCCGCTGCGCTGAACCCTCACCCGTACGGGAACCTACCATGAAACGCCGCTGGATTCTGGCGCTGTTCTGCCTCCTGGCCGTGCCTACTGCCGGGGCGGCGCAGGCCCTCGAGGACTACGACTACGAGAACCTTTCGTTTCGCGGCATCGGCCTCGAGTACGGCCGGATCTGGCCGAACAAGGTCGAGCCGGCGGCGACGTACACGTTGAAGGTCGACCTGGGCTTCCTCGGGCCGGCGCTCCGGGTGATGCCATCGTTCACCTACTGGAGCTCGACGCTCGAGGCGGGTGAACTCGAGAGGTTCGCCCAACAGCTCAACCGACTGCCCGGCGCGGATGTAGACCCGGCCGACCTCGGCGCGATCGACTGGAGCAGCTCGTCGATCGCGCTGGACGCACAGGTCGTCTGGGCGCCGATCGAGCGGGTGCAGGGGTACGTCGGCACCGGCGTGGGGCTGCACGTCTTCAACGGCAGCGGGCCATCGATCGAGGGGACCTTCATCGAGGATCTGCTGGATTCGATCACGGCGGGGCTGAACGGACTCGTTGGGGTGGAGTTCGCGCCCGCCGATCGTTTCCGCCTCCACCTCGAGGGTCGCTACACGCTCCTCGACAATCTACGATACCCGGAGGTCCGGATCGGCGGTGCGTTCACGCTCCCCGCGAGCACCCCGGTGAGTGCGCACCGATGAGTCCGGCGAACGAGGCCATGAGTGCGGTGAATGAAGCCATGAACGCGGCGAATGAAGCGATGAGTGCGGCAAACGAGACAACGAGTGTGGCGAACGTGGCGGAGAGCGAGACGAAAGAGGTGCGCGTGGCGCTGCTCGGCACGGGCGCCATCGCCCAGGTGGTGCATCTGCCGCTGCTGAGCGAATTTCCGGGTGTCCAGCTCGCGGCGGTGTGCGACGTCGATCGGCCGAAGGCCACGGCCATCGCGAACCGCTTCGAGATCCCCACGGTCTACCGCAACGACGCACAGGTGTTCGAGGACGACGACATCGACGCGGTCATCATCTGCACGCCGAGCCACCTGCACGAGGCCCAGGCGATCGCTGCGCTCGAGTCCGGCAAGCACGTGCTCCTCGAGCGGCCGCTGGCACTGGACCCGGAAGGGGCGCGCCGGGTGATCGACGCCGCGGAGCGGGCCGATAAGGCGCTGATCGTGGCGCTCAACAACCGCTACCGCCCGGATGTTCGCGCGCTCCTGCCGTTCCTTCGGGGCGGCGAGTTGGGCGAGCTGTTCTTCATGAAGGCGGGGTGGCTCAACCGGAAGATGCGCACCGTGCGCCCGACCTGGCGCCACCGCCTCGCGACGGCGGGCGGCGGCGTACTCATGGACCTCGGCACACAGGTGATCGACCTCTGCCTCTGGCTGCTCGACTACCCCGAGATCGAGCGGATCAGCGCGCATACGCACCCGGGTGAGGGGATGGAGGTCGAGGACGCGGCGGCGGTCATGATGCGGCTGAAGGACGGGCCGGTCGTCTCGGTCGAGGTGACCTGGAGCCTCCTCGCCCAGCGCGACCGACACTACCTCCAGGTGCTGGGCAGCCACGGGACCGGCTCCGTTTCGCCACTCGTGGTGTACAAGGAGGTCGAGCACGGGCTTCTGGATCTGACGCCACAGATGGCATCGGTCCAGGAGAATCCGTATACGGCATCATACCGTCAGGAACTATCGCACTTCCTCGCCGTGGTGCGAGGTGAGCAACCGATCGAACTGCCCCACGACCAGGTGGAGCTCATGCGGTTGATCAGGCTTGCATACCGTTCGGCCGAGGAGGGAAGGGAGATCGAAGTTTGAAGTTTCCCGGAACGTTCTTCCGCGCCATCAAGCGTCTCGTGAGCGTGGGGCCGGGCGAGCGGCTGCTGCCGGTCGCGTCCGGCCTCCTGCTCACGCTCTCCTTTCCGCCCTTCGACCTGCTGGTGCCGCCGTTCGTCGCACTTGTGCCGTTCCTTCTTTTCATGGCCGAACGGCCGGCGGGGGCGACGGGGCGCTGGAGCGCCGCGCGTGGCGGGTTCCTCATGGGGCTCGTCTATTTCGGCCTGCTCCTCTACTGGCTCTTCGTGGCGCTGGTCTACTACTCGAAGCTGGCCATAGCGGCGTACGCGCTGACCGTTCTCATCCTGGGCATCTTCACGGCGACCTTCGCGAGTGCACTGCACTTCGTGCGCGAGCGTACGCCGGTCCCGTTCGCCCTGGCTGTGGCCGCGCTGTGGACTGCGATCGAGTGGGTGCAGGGCCACCTGGGCGACCTCTCGTTCCCATGGCTCGGTCTCGGTTCCGCGGTCTCGGCATTCCCTCGCGTCGCCGGCGCGGCAGACCTGGTCGGTGCACGGGGGCTTACGTTCTGGCTCGCCCTCGCCAACGGCTTGATCGCGACGGGGATCCTGGCGTACCGCGAGGGGCGGCCGGTGCGCCGGATCGCCGCCGCTGCACTCGTCACGATCGCACTGCCCGTGGCGTACGGCGCCTGGCGAGTCGAGACGCTCGAGGTGCGACCTGCAGGTCGAGTGGCCGTGGTGCAGCCCAACATCCCCGAAGACCTCAAGATGCAGCAGGCCGCGGCCGTGGATTCAACACTCACCGCGGTGACGCACCTGATGGGCCGTATCGAGCCCGGCTCGGTCGACCTCGTTGTCTGGCCCGAGGTCACGCTGCCGACCGTCCTCGAGTACAGCCTCGTCCAGGATCACGTCCGCCGGCTGAGCGCTCTCGTGGACGCGCCGGTGGTGGCCGGTGCGTACGGACTCACCGGCGACCCGAGGGGCGACTACACGCTCTACAATTCGTCGTTCGTGGTGACGCCGGACGGGCTCACGGGCGATGTCTATCACAAGAAGTACCTGGTCCCGTTCGTGGAGCGCATCCCCTTCATCGATCCGGCCCGCCTCGAGGCGATCATCGGTGACGTGCGCTACTTCGGCGGGCTCGGGCGCGGCGAGGAGGCGCCGGCGTTCGCCGCGGGCGACGCGCGCTACGGCATCCTCATCTGCTACGAGTCGATCTTCGCCGAGCACTCGCGCGACTTCCGGCTCCAGGGCGTCGACTACCTGGTCAACATGACCAACGACGCCTGGTACGGCCGCGAGCCGTGGTACGCCCGAACCACAGCCCTCTGGCAGCACCCGGCGCACCTGTCGATGCGGGCGATCGAGCAGCGGGTCGGGATCGCACGGGCCGCCAATACGGGAATCTCGATGTTCGTCGACCCGCTCGGTCGGACCTACGAGGAAACCGAACTCTTCGAGCCCGACGTACGCATCGCGACGGTCTACACCACGGACGAGATCACCCTTTTCGCCCGCTGGGGCGACTGGCTCGCGACCGGTGCCACGCTGGCCGCCGCTCTCATGGTGCTCTCGGGTGCGCTCTACGGTGGCCGCGGCGGGGCGCGGACCGGGGCAGGGCCAACGGGCGCACGGCCGCTGGCGGCTGCGGGTGGGCCGCTGAGGGATGGGGATTCGCCTGGCGGTGTGGGCGCGGAGGGCGAGACGGGCGAGGCCGGACTGACTGACGGCAGGTAGCGCAGTTCACTGGCCATCCGGAACGTAGAGCGATCTGCGGGGCCGCCTCGTACTCATACGCGTGCCCGGCCCTGCTCTACCGCCAACAAGGGGCAGGCGGACGCGCACATGTGGCCTTGGGGTCGAAAAAGCGCATGGCTTCGTCTTGATCCAGCTCCGGATGACCGCTATATTTTCATGGTTTGCGATGGCCCTTTTTTCGGGGCCGTTCCTTTTTCGGCGAGGCGTACGGCGATGAAGCAGGGAATTCACCCCGATTACAAGGCCGCCACCGTGCACTGCGCGTGTGGCAACACGTTCGAGACGCGGAGCACGAGTGAGAGTCTGCATGTGGAAGTCTGCTCTTCGTGTCATCCGTACTACACGGGCCGCCAGAAGCTGATGGACACGGCGGGTCGGGTCGAGCGGTTCCGCAAGAAGTGGGGCGAGCAGGCCAAGAAGTGAGATCGGACGGAGAGCCGGGCATAGTTCCCGGCTCTTTCGGCTTAGAAGCAGGGAGTCAGGTGATCGTAGTGGACGAGCGCATTGAAGAGGTGATCCGACATTTCGGTGAGCTGGAGAAGCGGCTCGCGGATCCGTCGGTCCTCGGCGACCCGGAGAAGCTCCGGGAGACGGCGAGGGAGCATGCGGAGCTGGCGCCGGTGGCGGAGGCCGCCGAGCGTCTGCGCCAGGTGCGCTCGCAGCTTGCCGAGGCGCGCGATGTCGCACGGACGAGTGACGACGCGGAGCTGGTCGAGCTGGCCGAGATCGAGATCGAGGAGCTGGAGGCGAAGGACGCGGAGCTGACGGAGACGGTTCGTCGCATGCTCCTGCCGAAGGACCCGCTCGCGGACCGTGACGCTGTGGTCGAGATCCGTGCGGGCACGGGCGGCGACGAGGCGGGGCTCTTTGCCGGCGACCTGTTCCGGATGTACACGCGTTATGCCGAGGAGCGGGGCTGGAAGATCGAAGTCGTGGATCTCTCCGAGGGCGAGGTCGGCGGCTACAAGGAAGTCGTCTTCGTCGTTCGGGGGAGGGACGCGTACGGCGACCTGCGCAACGAGTCGGGCGTGCATCGGGTGCAGCGGGTGCCGGCGACGGAGAGTCAGGGCCGGATCCATACCTCTGCGGCGACGGTCGCGGTGCTTCCGGAGGCGGAGGACGTCGACATCGAGATCCGCGAGGAGGATCTGCGGATCGACGTCTACCGCTCGTCGGGGCCGGGTGGCCAGTCGGTGAACACGACGGACTCCGCGGTGCGCATCACGCACATCCCGACCGGCGTCGTCGTCTCGTGCCAGGACGAGAAGTCGCAGCACAAGAACAAGGCGAAGGCGCTCAAGGTGCTGCGGAGCCGTCTGCTGGATGCGAAGATCGCGGAGCAGGAGGCGGAGCGGGCACGGGAGCGGAAGACGCAGGTCGGCACGGGTGACCGATCGGCGAAGATCCGTACCTACAACTTCCCACAGGGCCGGGTGACGGACCACCGCATCGGGCTCACGCTCTACAAGCTCCAGGAGGTACTCGATGGGGACCTCGAGGAGCTGATCGAAGCGCTCAAGCTTTCGCGCGAGGCGGAGCACCGTGAAACGACGGCCGCCTGAGCAACGAGACTTGCCGGACACTCCACTGGACCTGGCGCGCGCGGCGGCGCGCTTCATGGCGGAGCGGGGGATCGACAACGCCCGGCTCGAGGCCGAGCTTCTTCTGGCATCGGTCCTCGATCTGAACCGCCTCGACCTCTATCTTCAGCACGATCGTCCTCTGACGGAGGAGGAGAAGGAAGCCTTTCGCGCGGTGGTGCGGCGTCGACTCAGGCGCGAGCCGCTGCAGTACATCGTGGGCGAGGTCCAGTTCCGGGAGCTGAATCTACGGGTGGACCCACGCGTGCTGATCCCGCGTCCCGAGACGGAAGTGCTCGTGGGTGCGGTGCTGGAGTGGGCGGAGTCCGCGGCAGCAGAGAATCCGGCCCGAGGCCTCACGGCGGTGGACGTCGGGACCGGCTCGGGCGCGATCGCACTGAGCCTGGCGCTGGAGGGGCCGTTCGAGCGCGTCGTGGCTACGGACGTCTCCGCGGACGCCTTGGCGGTGGCCGAGGACAACGCCCGGAGGTGCGGGCTGGACGAGCGGGTCGAATTCCGTCATGGCGAGCTGTGGGCGCCCCTCGGTGACGAGGAGCGCTTCGACGTCGTCGTCTCCAACCCGCCGTACGTCGCCGAGGCGGATCGGGCGGCGCTGGAGCCGGAGGTCGTGGCCTGGGAGCCGGAATCGGCGCTCTTTGCGCCGGGCGCGGGGCTCGACATAATTTTCGGGCTGGTCGATGGTGCACCGGACCACCTGCGGTCGGACGGGCTGCTGGCGCTCGAGATCGGGCTCGGGCAGGCCGAGGCCGTCGTCGAGCGGATCGAACGTCGGGGCGCATACCGCACCTGGCGCGTAGTGAAGGATCTTGCGGACCGGGACCGTGTGGTCCTGGCCGAGTTTGCATCTGTTGCGTAGTCTACGGGGAAGGTGGATCGTGCAGGACAGGACACTCGAATTGGCCCGGGATCTCGGGCGGCTGGTCGGGCAGACGGACGAGTACCAGGCGCTACAGCGGGCGCGCGAGCGGGTCGGCAACGACCGGGAGGTGGTCGGCATGATCAACCGTCTCGGCGAGCTCGAGCAGGAGGTCGGGCAGTCGTTGCAGCGTGGCGAGGCGCCGCCGGAATCGATCCGCGAGGAGTACGACGAGGCCGTCTCCAAGCTCCAGGCCAGCGCCACATACCAGGGACTCGTGGCCGCGCAGGCCAATTTCGACAAGGTGTTGGCACGGGTGAACGAGGAGATCGGCAAGGGGATGGAAGCGGCGGCACAATCGAGGATCATTCTCCCCTCCTGATGGTTGGCCGCTATGGTCCGTCTAGAATCGTTACGCGAAGCGGTGTACCGGACGATCGATCCGTTGACGGATGCGCTCGTCCGGCGTGAGGTTCACCCCAATTTCCTGACGACGTGCGGCTTCCTGGTCACGATCGGATCCGCTATCGCCTTTCACCAACACAATATCCGTCTGGCCGGATTCCTGGTCCTTCTCGGCGGTGCCTTCGACATTCTCGATGGACGCGTCGCGCGGCTGTCGCACCTGGGCAGCAAGTTCGGTGCGTTCTACGACTCGACGCTGGACCGGATCAGCGAGATCGCAGTCTATTTCGGGCTTCTCTCCCTCTACAACGATTATCGCC
>CALKIP010000319.1 GCA_937995995.1 uncultured bacterium | reverse complement strand
GGATTCGGGATTCGGGATTCGGGGTCGGGGTCGGGGTCGGGGTCGGGGTCGGGGTCGGGGCGGCGATTCAGCGGCCGGGGGTGGGGCGTGGCGGGTTTGGTCGGTGAAACGGTCCTGCCGAGTCGAAGCGCGCGCTTGGGTGTGGTGCACGGGGGCGGATGTGAGATGCTCGTGCGGGTGTCCATGGTTGTGCGTGCGGTAGCGAGTGTCCCGTAGAATCGGGCACGGGCATGTGTACGTGCACGCGTATGGGTTGTCGGCGGCGTAAGTTGTTGTGGTGTCGCAAATTAGGTGCCAAATGGCGGACCCGGGGCACGGTACGAGGGTATCTATTCGAGACGGACGAGTCGTGCGGCGACGTCGCACGCGGAAAGGCCCGCTGAGGCGGGCCGCTTTGATTTGGATACCAAAACCGGAGGGAGATGAACGCGATGGGGCGTTATATCCCCGAGGTCGAGGCGCTGTACAAGCGCGTACGGCGGCCGGCCCTTTCGATTGGCCTGGGTTTGGCGCTGATGGCGCCTGCCGCGGGCATGGTATTGCGTGGCGAGGCCGAGCCACTGCCGGAGATGGATCCATCGATGCTGGCCATGTCGGGCGCACCGATGGAGGTGAAGCTCGCGGCCGCGACCGCGATCGATGGCCCGATCAGCACACTCTGGCGCGAGCGGGCGCTGGAGCGGACGCGTGACGACGTGGCCGATCGATTCGCCCGGGAGTTCGGGATTTCGAGCAAGCTGGCGCGCCAGATCCACAAGGCCGCAGTCGAGGCGGGAATCGAGCCGCGCATCGCCTTCGGGCTGGTGCGCACGGAGTCGAGCTTCCGTCGCACGGCCGTCTCGTGGGCGGGCGCGGTCGGCTACACGCAGCTTCTGCCGTCGACGGCGAACTGGGTGGAGCCCGGCACCTCGCGGAGCGATCTGTTCGACACCGAGACGAATCTTCGGATCGGCTTCAAGTACCTGAACTATCTCCTCGACAAGTACAACGGCAACATGCGCCTTGCCCTGACGGCGTACAATCGCGGACCGGGCACGGTCGACCGACTGCTACGCCAGGGCCGCAACCCCGAGAACGGGTACGCGACCAAGGTGCTGAGCTGACGGGTTCCGAGGTGATGAGCTGACCGACCCGTGGCTCCTGGAGCCAGGTGCCCATGCGAACGCCCTCCCGCCGATCGGCGGGGGGGCGTTGGCATCAGTACGGCTCCTATGGTACTTCGGTCATGGCACTGACGGAGCGTTGCCCACTTGTGAAGGAGATGCAACGTCGGAGTCCTGCCGATCTGCGCAGGAAGCGTGCACCGTCCAAGCGCTCCCCAGTGAGCGAGACGAGTGCACGCGGCTGGGCACCCCCTACGACGCCGTTACGAGCTGCCCGCCGCGCACGACCCCGACATCCACATTCTTGTCGGTCACATCTCCGTTCTCGTCGAAGCGAATCGTGCCGGAGACGCCCTCGAACGCCGGCGTTTCGTTGCCGACGCTCGCCAGGTAGTCGCGCACCGCGCGGCGGACGCGGGCTGCGTCGTCCATGGAGGCGATGCCTGTGCGTGCGGCGCCGGTGTCGCGGAGTGCACGGGCCAGGAGATAGACCGCATCGTAGGTCATGGCGCCGCGGTGGTCGGGCTGCTCTCCGTAGCGCTCCTCGTAGGCCTGTACGAACGCCTGTGCCGCGGCCGTCGGGCGGTCGGGCAGGAAGGCGGACGTGATGTAGACGCCTTCGGCGAGGTCGCCGGCCTGCCGCAGGCTGGTGATGCCATCGGCACCGAGGACCGGGCCCGTGTAGCCGAGGCGGCGGGCGGCCTGGAGGATCCTGTACCCTTCCGCCGCCTGGCCGGCGATGATGAGTGCGTCCATCTCGTTGCGCAGCGCCCGCTCGAGGTACGGCACGAAGGCGTCGGGCGACTCCGCGAGCGAGGGCAGGAACGGATCGCGTGCGATGACCTGGCCGCCCTCCTGCTCGAACGCCTGGGCGAACGCCTCGAGGAGTCCGCGACCGTAGTCGTCATTGGCGTAGAGCACGGCGGCTCGCCGCAGGCCCAGGCGCCCGTACGTCCATTGGGCGAGTGCGGGTGCGTGCTGGAGATCGGTCGGGCAGACGCGGAACGTCCACTCGCCGGCCTCGCTCAGCGTGAGGCTGCTCGAGGCCGGAGACAACTCGACCACGCCGCGCTCCGGGTGGTTGTAGACGTCGGCCGCGGCGACCGACGCGGCGGAGTTGATGTGGCCGACCACGGCGACGATGCGGGGATCTTCGCGCAGTTCCGTGGCGACTTCGATCGCCCGCTCGGGGCTCGCCTCATCGTCCTTGACCACGAGTGCGAGAGGGCGGCCATCGATGCCACCGGCGAGGTTGATCTCCTCGACGGCCATCTCCGCGGCCATCCGCATGGAGCGGCCGTTGGAGATGCTGGTGGGGCCGGCGATGCCGAGATAGATCGCCTCTTCGGCGCCGCCTGCGCCACAGGCAGTCAGTGCGGCGAGGGCGAGGAGGGCCGCGGAGCGGCGCAACGCGCCGGCCGCCCGGCGCATCGTCTGGAAATCGTGTGTCACTTATCCTCCGAAGACACGACGCGGGGGCCGCCGATGTGGCGGTCGAAGAGCTCCAGGATCCGGCGGTACTCGTCGGTCCACGAGCTGGGCTCGACGAAGCCGTGGTCCTCGACGGGGTAGACGGCCATCTCCCAGTCCGTCTTGCCGAGCTCGATCAGCCGCTGTGCGAGCCGCACCACGTCGGAGAAGTGGACGTTCGTGTCGACCATGCCGTGGGCGATGAGGAGCGGGTCCTCGAGCCCCTCGGCGAAGTAGATCGGCGACGAGCGGCGGTAGGCCTCCTCGTCGTCCTGCGGCAGATTCAGGATCCGGCCCGTGTACCAGTGGTTGTAGTGTGCCCAATCGGTAACGGAGCGGAGCGCGGCGCCGGCGCCGAAGCTCTCGGGCTCGGTGAAGAGCGCCATGAGCGTGATGAAGCCGCCGTACGAGCCGCCGTAGATGCCGATGCGCTCGAAATCCTCGACGCCTTCGTTCTCGACCAGCCAGCGTGCGCCGTCGACCTGGTCGCTCAGGTCCTTGCCGCCCATGTGGCGGTAGATCGCGGTGCGCCAGTCGCGGCCGTAGCCGGCCGAGCCGCGGTAGTCGATGTCCAGCACCGTGTAGCCGCGTGCGGCGAGGAGGTGGTGGAACATGTACTCGCGGTAGTAGCTCGACCAGTACTTATGCACGTTGTGCAGGTAGCCCGCGCCGTGGACGAAGATGACGGCGGCGCCGTTCGGCCGCGCGCCGACGTCCGCCGGGCGGTAGATGCGAGCGGGCACCATGACGCCGTCACGCGCGGGGAAGTGCACGATCTCCGGATCGACCCACGGGAAGCTGCTCCACTCCTCGGTCGGCGACGTCGTCACCTGCCGCATCCGCGCGCCGGCCTTGTTCTCCATGACGAAGAGCTCCGGCGGGCGGTTCGCGTACGAGTGGACGACGGCGAGCCGCCCGCCGTCGGGCGAGACCGTCGCGTCGTGCCCACCCGGCTCGCTCGTGATCCGCGTGCGCCGCGAGCCGTCGAGCGCCATCTGGTAGACGTGCTGCTCGAAGGGCGAGCCCTCACTGGTGTGCAGGATGAAGCGACGCTCGTCGGGTGAGAGCTCGACCGACTTGACCTCCCACTCTCCGCTCGTGAGCTGCCGCAGGCCGCTCCCGTCGACGCGCACGGTGTAGAGGTGGTTGTAGCCGTCGCGCTCGCTGGTGAAGAAGACGCTCCGGCCATCGGGCATCCAGCCGATGCAGCCCCAGCCGCACGGTCCGCCGATCCATGCCTCGTCGCGGTCGCTGAAGACGCGGGTCAGCTCGCCCGTCGCGGCATCGATCACGTAGACCCAGCGGTCCTTGAAGTCGTAGCTCACGGCGTCGATCAGCCCGAGCGTGCCATCGGCGTTCCAGCCGACGAAGCTCGCGGAGGCGAGCTTGTCGCGGTACGCGCGCGCCGTGTCCTCGCGCACCTCCTCTGGCACCAGCTCCAGCCACGTCGCCTCGCCCGTCTCGAGGGCGACGAGTGCCATGCGGCCCTCGCTCTGGACGTCGCCGACCTTCGAGCGGACGTCGAGCGGCTCGGTGTAGCCCGAGGTGGTCACCCAGTCCGGGACCATCGTCTGCCTGGCGCCGTCGGCCTGCTTGCCGACGCGCAGGACGGCGAAGCGGCCGCCGGGCTCGACGGCGAGCCCCATGACGCGCTCGTCGCGCTCGATGTGGATCGGGTCGGGGCGCTCGGCCTCCCGAGCTTCCCTGCGCGCCTCACGCTCCTCGCGGCGCGCCTCCCGGATGCGGATGTGCTCGAAGAGCTCCTTCTGCTGCTCCTCCAGGAACTTGCGCTGCCCCTCGGCTTCCTTCTCCTTCGGCTCCGGTCCCTTGCGCACATCGGTGAGCTGCCGGAGCGCGCCATCCTCGAGGCCGAGGGCGAAGAGATTGTCGCCGCGCACGAAGTAGATGGTCCGGCCGTCTCGTGAGAAGACCGGGCTCGACTCGCGCTCGCGCGTGTCGGTCAGGCGCCGCACGTCGAGTGAGCGGCGGTCGACGAGGTAGAGGTCGCCGTCGTGGGCGACGACCTTCCTGCGCTTGTCGGCGGAGACATCGCCCGAGGCCAGGAGCGGTGCCACGGAGTCGGCGGCCTCGTCGGAGAGGCGCTCCGGCTCGCCGCCGTTCGCACGGACCCGGTAGAGCGACGGTTCCTCGTGCCACGCCAGGCCGCCCGGCTTCCAGCGGAAGTAGATCCAGCGGCCGTCATCCGTCCAGCGTACGAACGAGGGCGGCGAGCCGACGTGCTCGGGCCCGCGCATGATATTGGCGACGCTCAGCTCGAAGGTGGTCTCCGGCGCCTGCGCAACGGCCGCCGCCTGGGCATGGCCGAGCGCGGGAATCGCCACGGTGAACGACAGCACCACGGTCGTGCCGCGCAGCATTGCCATCATAGGGAGCAACTCCTGTAGGGAACGGGGAGGAGCCAGAAGTTCCCAGAGGGGGAGGGGAAATTCAGGGAATTGGGGGACGTGGAAGCGGGCCTTTGGACCGCGGGAGGGCTGGGAGGGCTGCTACGCAGCGGGAGGGCGCCTTGTGGGCGCGGGAGGGTGGTGGCAGCGGGAGAGCTGCTTCGCAGCGGGAGGGCCGCCTGCGGCGGCGGGAGGGCTGCAATGCAGCGGGTGCCGGGGGAGGATGATGGCGGGCTGTTCGGTCAGCGCAAACTTCCGCGGTCGGCGGGACACCGGTGTAGTGCACTCGGACTCGATCGGGTTCCGAAGATGCGGCCGGCGATGTCGGCGCTTCGGCTTTTGGGCACGAGGATGCCCAACGCCGTGCCGACGGCCACGCCCGCGAGCGCACCGTGGAGTGCCGCATCCTCCAAGGAATCGTGGAAGGGCTCGCAGCGGGTGAGGTGCCGGTGATGGCTGGTTGCCGAGAGTGCACCGGCGAAGCCGTAGGTGAGAACTGCGCGCGGCAGTGTCAGCGCGACGGTAGACGAGTCGAGACGAGGCCATGGAGCCGCTAGCCAGGAAGAGACATCAGGGGGTCGCGACTCGTTCCGTAGCTCTGGAGCTGATCCGTTGGCCGCTGGCCACAGCAAGGCCGGCCTTAGTGGTTCCTGCGTGCTCCGAGTCGTATCGACTTGTGCGGAAAGCGGCATTGCGGCCAGAAGGATGAAGAGCAGGGTAGTCGTTCCAACGTTACCCATGATGGCTCTCCAGATGAAAAATGGGTGCCGCACACCTCTGCCCACGTTCTGCTTAGATAACATCCTTGACTCACCCGGGCAATTCACTTACCTGCATTGCCCATTGCTCTGGACCGGCTCGCGTCCCCCCGAGAGGTGGATAATGCGCTGGCCATTCCTCCTCCAGTACATGGTCGGATCCGCAGGATTCGGCATGGTCCCCTTCACTCCGGTATAGCCCATGGAACACAGGACTCTCGGCCGAACCGGTCTGCGCGTGCCCGTGGTCGGCATGGGCACGTGGCGCACCTTCGATGTGCGTGGCGACGAGGCTGAGGAGAACGCGCGCGCCGTCGTCGACGTGGCATTGGAGGCGGGCGCGAACTTTTTCGACAGCTCGCCGATGTACGGCGAGGCGGAGCGGGTGCTGGGGCTCGCGCTGGAGGGACGCCGTGAGCGGGCGCTCGTGGCGACGAAGGTGTGGACCAGCGACATCGCGGAGGGGCGCGCACAGATCGAGCAGGCGCTCGGCTATTTCGGCGGCCGCGTCGACCTCTACCAGGTGCACAACCTGGTGGCGTGGCGCGAGCACCTGGACGTCCTCGAGGCGCTGCGCGAACGTGGCGTGATCGGCGCCCTAGGCGCGACGCACTGGCAGCCGTCGGCGTTCGGCGAGCTGCGGCGGGTCATGGAGACGGGCCGGATCGGCGCGATCCAGGTGCCGTACAACCCGCTCGAGCGCGAGGTCGAGCGCGAGATCCTGCCGCTGGCCGAAGAGCTGGGTCTGGGCGTCGTCGTCATGCGGCCGTTCGGCGAGGGCACGCTCATGCGGCGTACGCCGCCGGCCGAGGCGCTGGAGCCACTCAGAGAGTTCGGCGTACGCACGTGGAGCCAGGCGCTGCTCAAGTGGATCCTGAGCGATCCGCGCTGCCACGTGGCGATCCCTGCCACCTCGAGCCCGGAGCACATGGCGGACAACGCGGCGGCGGGAGAAGCGCCGTGGTTCGGGCCGGAAGAGCGCGCGCTGGTCGCGCGGTTGGCGGAAGGGTGAGCGTGGACGCCGGGGCTCGCCCTCAGGACTCGCAGTCGAGGTGACGATACTCTCCCCGATCCTGGAACGACGCGGCACAGGAACGATCCGAAGGGTGTGACGCGGCACCGACACTTCCGCAAAGGAGCGGCGATGGTGAGCGATCAGCAGGTTTCGGTTCTCGAGCAGCCATGGGTGGAAGGGGCTCCCCTAACCGACGACAGGACGGCGCTGGCGATGGCGGCCGGCCTGATCGCGGCGCTGGTCGGCGGCGGGATCTGGGCGGCGATCGTCCTCTTTGCGAGCCTCGAGATCGGCTGGGCCGCGTGGGGCGTGGGCGTCCTCGTGGGCGGCGCGATGGCACGCGTAACCATCAACCGCAGCCAGTCACTCGGCGCTGTCGCCGCCGGACTCGCCGTGGCCGGCCTCCTGGCCGGCAAGCTCGCGATCACGCTGGGCAGCGTTGGCGCCATTTCCGAGGAACTGGCCGAGAATCCGGGCTACCTCATGGGCGCAGTGGCGTGGCAGCTCTACGAGGATGGAGCGTTGGATCCGGCGACGCAGCAGGGAGTCGATGCCACGCTCGAGGCCGGCGACACGCTCTCCGATGCGATCTGGGCCGAGATGTTGAACCAGGCGGAGGAGCGGATCGCCGTGATGAGCGGTGATGAGCGACGGGAGGTGGCCCGCGGGCTCGCCGAGGGCTACATCTCGCAGATGGGCATCGCGAATGCGCTTCGCGTCCAGCTCGGCCCCTGGGACCTCCTCTGGTTCGGGCTCGCGATCGTTACGGCGTTCCGCATGATGGCGGGCCCGAAGCCGGCAATGGCGCCCCAACGATCCTGAGCCGAGGGCGGCCGTGAGCTGCCAAGCTGCCGAGCTCCGGGTGCCGATCGGCCCTCCCTGGATCCGACGACGAGCGCCATATTGGGTGACGGGCACCCGTGCCGAGATCCTGCCGAACCATTGGCTGACTTCACCCCGGAGGCCGGTCATGATGGACGAGATCCGTGAGCTCTACGCCTACAACCGATGGGCGAACCGTCGGATACTGGATGCCGCGGCGGTGCTGGACGCGGCGTCCTTCACGCGCGACCTGGGCAGCAGCTTCCACTCGGTGCAAGACACGTTGGTGCACATCCTCGGTGCCGAGTGGATCTGGCTCTCGCGGTGGAAGGGGACCTCGCCCACGGGGCTGCCGGCGTCGTGGGACCTGTCCACGTACGATGCACTGTGTGAGCGGTGGGCGGAGGTCGAGCGGGATCAAGCCGCCTTCGTCGACGGCCTCACGGAGCTGGATCTGGGCCGAGCGATCACCTACCGGAACATGAAGGGCGAGGCGTTCAAGAACACGCTCGGGCAGATGCTCCGTCACGTGGTGAACCACTCGTCCTACCACCGCGGCCAGGTGGCGACCCTGCTGCGTCAGCTCGGTGCGCAGGCGGTGAGCACGGATCTGATCCGTTTCTACCGGGAACGGGCGGCGGGCGCGGTCCGCGCCGGGGGATAGCGTCGGGTGGCACCGGTCAACACCAACGCGTGGAACCGTCTGCGCTACACGATCTACGCGCCGTTCTACGACCGCATCGCGCGCTTCTCGCGGCAGCGCCGCCGCTCGATCGAGCTGCTGCGGCTGCGTCCGGGTGAGCGTGTCCTGATCATGGGCGCGGGGCCGGGCGCGGACCTGGCGTTCCTCCCCGAGTACGTCGACGTCACGGCGACGGATCTCACGCCGGCGATGGTCGAGCGGATTCGCCGGCGCGCGGGGCGGCTGGGACGCGCGGTCGATGCGTGCGTAATGGACGCCCAGGCGCTCGACTTCCCCGATGAATCCTTCGATGCCGTCATTCTGCACCTGATCGTGGCGGTCGTGCCGGACCCGCGAGCGGTGTTGCGCGAGGCGGCGCGGGTGCTCGTGCCGGGTGGTCGCGCCACGGTGTTCGACAAGTTCGCGCCGGAAGACCGCGCGCCTTCCCCGCTTCGCCGCCTTCTGAACGTACCTGCGAATTTTCTCTTCACGGACATCACGCGAAAGCTCGAACCGCTCCTCCAGGGCACGCGGCTCCGGGTCGTCCACCGCGAGCAGGCGATGCTGGGTCGAGCCTTCGAGATCGCGATCCTGGAGAAGGTGTAGCTCCCGCGGGTCTCATACCGAATTCACGTGAACTGTGTACGCTGGCCTGAGACCCAATTCAGGGGGTCCTTACGCGTACACGTACACGTACGCATGCCCGTGCCCGTGCCCGGCGAAACGACGAACGACGAACGACGAAAACCGGGGCAAGGGCAGCGTAAGCGTAGGCGTACGGGTTCCAGTCCAGCGCGAACCGTTCAGGCGAGTCCGGAATCAATCTCCGAACGAGATTCCGATGTCGCGAGCGGTTTGGACGGTGTCGGAGTCGACGGGCACGCGTTTGATCTCGCGTACGGCGTCCTCGAGCGGGATGGCGCGTACGGTCGGCGGGTCGAGAGCGACCATGGTGCCGAAGCGCCCCTCGGCGACGCAGCGGATGGCGGCGGCGCCGAAGCGGAGAGCGATCAGGCGGTCGTAGGCGGTCGGTGAGCCGCCACGCTGCAGGTGGCCGAGGACGAGGGAGCGTGTCTCGCGGCCGGTGAGCTCCGAGATCTGCTGCGCGAGGCGTTCGGCGATGCCGCCATAGCGTGCGGCGCGGCCGGGTCCGGCCTCGGCCACGAAGACCGGCTCGCCGTCGTGCGGCTTTGCACCCTCGGCCGCGACGACGATCGCGAAGCGCCGCCCGATGCGGTATCGCTCCTCGATCTTCTCGCAGACCTTCTCGATATCGTAGGGGATCTCCGGGACCAGGATCACGTCGGCCGTGGAGCTCACGCCGGAGTGCAGCGCGATCCAGCCGGTGTGCCGGCCCATGACCTCGACGACCATCACGCGTTCGTGGCTCTCGGCCGTGGAGTGCAGCTTGTCGATCGCACTCGTCGCCGTCTCGACCGCCGTCTCGAAGCCGAAGGTGACCTGCGTGGCCGCGAGGTCGTTGTCGATCGTCTTCGGTACGCCGACGACGGGCAGTCCCTTCTTGCCGAGTTCGTTGGCGATGCGCAGCGAGCCGTCACCGCCGATCGCGATCAGGGCGTCGAACTCCAGGCGACGGAACGCGTCGATGAGCTCGTCGGACCGGTCCACCGTCGTGATGGTGCCGTCGGGCTGCTCGACCGGCCACTCGAACGGGTTGCCGCGGTTCGTCGTGCCCAGGATCGTGCCGCCCAGGTGCGTGATGCCGCGGACCGCCTCGCTGTCCAGCCGCACGATGTCATCCTCGCCCAGCAGCCCGCCGTACCCCTTGCGGATGCCGTAGACCTCCCAGCCCTGGTTGATGCCGGAGAGGACGGCAGCGCGGATCACTGCGTTCAGCCCCGGGGCATCGCCGCCGCCGGTGTTGAGTGCGATTCGACGGATGGTTGGTGGCATAGGTTGTGGTTCGGTTCAGAGTTTGGGTGCGACCGGGAGCGCCGCTTCGCGGCGCGGGAGAGCCACCTTCGGTGGCGGGAGAGCTGCTACGCAGCGGGAGAGCCCTAACGGGGCGGGAGAGCCGCTGGCACGGCGGGTGGCACGTTGCTGGACCCGCGAGCTTAACGGGCCCCCGCCCCGAAGGGGCACTCCCGCCCGAAGGGCCCTCCCGCTGCCGCCAGGCAGCCCTCCTGCCGGCACAAGCCGGCCCTCCCGCCGGTCCCGGACCGGCCCGTCACAACTCTCGCCAGTCCCGTTCCAGCACCGTCTCGTAGAGCCGGCTCTCGATAAGATAACTCACGAGCTCATCATCGAGCAGCCCTTCCTTGGCCTCGGCGACGAGGATGTCGAGTGCTCGCTCCGTGGGAACGGCGCGTTTGTAGGGACGATCGGCGGCGGTAAGGGCGTCGAAAATGTCGGCGATCGTCATGATCCGCGTCTGCACCGGGATCTCATCGCCGCGGATGCCGCGTGGGTATCCACGGCCGTCCAGCTTCTCGTGGTGGCCGTAGGCGATCTCGGCCACGTTCTTCAGATCGCGCGTCCACGGGATCTGGATGAGGAAGCGGTACGTCTGCTCGACGTGCGACTCGATCTCCCGCCTCTCGTGCTCGTCGAGGCTGCCCTTGGGGATGGAGAGGAAGTGCAACTCCTCGTCCAGCAGATAGGGGACCGGCTCGCCGTGCGGGCCCGGGAAGGTGCGGCGCGCGATGTCGTCGAGGATCGCGGCGCTCTTCTCCGGCAGGATCGACGGCTCGTTGGCCTGGCGCACGGCGTCGCGAAAGCGATCGAGCTCACTCATCCGGATCCGGAACTCGGCGTCGAGCGCCGCGGCGGCCCGGTCCGCCGCCCCGGGGCCATGGCGCTCGAGAAGCTCGACGCGGCGGCGATAGTACTCGGCTTCGAGGGTGCGGCGGATCAGGTCGAAGCGTGCCTCGACACGCTCCTGCAGCGGCGGCGGCAGCTTCTTCGCCTTGACCAGTACCTCCTCGCGCACGCCGACCTTGCCGAAATCGTGGAGGAGCGCGGCGTAACGCAGTTCACGGATCTGCTCGTGCGTGAAGCGCAGCCCCGCGTAGCGGCCGCGGTCCTTGCGCTCGAGGTTGACGGCCATGTCGCACGTCAGCGTGGCCACGCGCACGCTGTGGCCGGCCGTCGTCGGGTCGCGCTGGTCGATGGCGGTGACGGCCGCCTTGACGAAGCTCTCGAAGATCGTCTCGATCTCGCTGTAGAGCCGGCTGTTCTCGATCGAGACGGCGGCCTGCCCGGCGAGGGAGCGCACCATGCGCAGCTCGCGTTCGGTGTACGGCAGCACGAAGCGCTCGGCGGACTCCTCATCCGTGATCCGCGCCGCCGGATCGCTCTTGCGGTTGATGAGCTGCAGCACGCCGACGACCTGGTCACGGTGGTCGAGCATCGGCACGACCAGAACCGACTTCGTGCGGTAGCCGGTACGCTCGTCGAAGGTGCGGTTGAAGGAGAAGGATGCGTCCTCGGGCAGCGTGTAGGCATCCTCGAGGAGCAGTGCCTCGCCCGTCACGGCGGCGTAGCCGGCCAGGCTGCGCGTGTCGAGAGGCAGCGTGAATTCGACGAACGGCTGGTCGGGGAGCGTGTCGTTCGAGGTGAGCGCGAAGCGCAGCCTGGCCTCGTCGTCGGCGCGCTCGAGGAGGTAGAGGCTGCCGGCGTCGCTGCCGGTGAGCCGCTGCGCCTGATCGAGGATCTCGACGAGGAGCCGGTCGGGGTCGCGCTCGGTCATGAGCGCCATGCCGATTCGCGTCAACTCGTTCAGTTCGTTGCGCGTGCGGGCCAGCTCGCGCTCGGCGCGAGCCGCGGTGAGGCCGGCCGCGGCGTGACGGAAGGCGGCGCGCAGGATGCGCAGCGTGCGCTCTCCACTCGAGCCCTCCGGCAGCACGAGGAGCGCGCGTCCGGCATCGGCCGCGAGGCGCTCGGCTGCCTCGTCGACGGCGACGACGGCGACCCACGCCGGAAGGCGCGCGAGCGCCGGGCGCGGGTCGCCGAGCCCGGCGAGCGATGCTTCGAGGACGATGACGACCGGCGCTTCGGGGACCGCGGCAGGCTCGACCAGGGAGTGCGTCAACAGCCGGCACTCGACCTGCTCGGCCTCCAGGGCCGGCCGCAGCTCAACGAGCGGAAAGCCGGAGCCGTGATAGAGCACGGCGCGCGGCGTCGCGGGTGCGGCGGCAGTGCTCACGGCTTAGCGCTCCGTGCGGCCAGAGGGCGAAGAGAGGCCGGAGGGCGAAGAAGAGCCGGTACGGGGCGGAGGCAGTGCATCTTGCACGATCAGCTCCTGGCCTTCCACGGCAGCGCCGACCTCGAGGGCGGAGCCGCGCCGAGCCACGTCGCCACGCAGGCGCTCGACGATGGCGTGCAGTTCGGCATCCCCGCGATCCGGTGCGTGATGGAAGAGCTGGAGCCGGCGTACGCCAGCCCGCTCGGCGAGCTCGACGGCCTGTTCGAAGGTGCTGTGACCCCAGCCCACGCGGTGCCGGTACTCCTCCTCGGTGTACATCGCATCGTGGTAGAGAGTATCGACGCCATCGAGGAATTCGACGAATCGGTCGTACGCGTCGCCGTCGATCGGGTAGCGTCCGCCGACGAGTTCGTTGTCGGGGAGGAAGGCGACGGACGCACGACCGACGTCGACCCGGAAGCCGTACGTGCTGCCCGGGTGGCGCATGCGCAGGGACCGGACGCGAACGTCGTCGAACTCGCACGGCGTGGTCGCGAGGTCCGAATACTCGAGCGTGGCCGCGAGGGCGTCGTACGGCACGGGGAAGTGCGTGGGCGCCATCTGGCCCGTGAGGAGCTGCCGGACGCCAATGCCGTTCTGCCGCGCGCCGAAGATGCGCAGATGGGTGCGCTCGTCGTAGAGCGGCGCAAAGAACGGGATGCCCTGGATGTGGTCCCAGTGGAAGTGCGAGAGGAAGAGCGTCGCATCGACCGGCGCTCCGCTCGCAGCCAGGTGATTGCCGAGGGCGCGGATCCCGGTGCCGGCATCGAAGATCAGGCGACGGCCGTTCCGTGTGCGGACCTCCAGGCACGGCGTGTTGCCGCCGAAGTGCACCGTCGCCGGGCCGGGGCTCGGGATCGAGCCGCGGGTGCCCCAGCAGATCATGCGCAGCGCGGGGGTGGCGTCGGATGCGGTTTCGTCGCCCTCGGCGCCGGACGTCGCGGCGCGCACTCTGCCGGGCTTGGCGTCGGCGGACATGGGATCGGGCTCCGGGCGTAGGTCGTCGTGGCCGCAGTGCCTGCGCGGCCACACCTCGAACGACGGTCCAAGATGCACCGGGCCACGGCACGCTGCAAGCGAACCACCCGCGCCGCTGCGACACTTTATACCGAAGGGGGTATACCCTACATTGGGATACGGAGACTCGCTCGTTCGGCAAGTGGCGCCGCCCCTGCGGCGCGAACGGAAGGAGAGACATGGTTACGGAACGGGACGTGAAAAAGGCGCTTCGCGGTGTGAAGGACCCGGAGCTGAATCTCGATCTGGTGGTGCTCGGCCTGATCTACGACGTCGACATCGAGGACTCGCACGTGCACGTCACGATGTCGCTGACGTCGCCGATGTGCCCGGTCGCGCCGCAGATCGTCGAAGATGCGCGCAACGCCGTCCAGGCGATCGAGGGTGTCGAGAGCGCTGATGTCGAGCTGACGTTCGAGCCCCTCTGGACGCCCGAGCGGATCGATCCCATCATCCGCTCCTCGCTCGGAATCTGAGCGGGGCCCGAAACATTCGCGGGGTGAGGCAGCGCCGTTGGTGGCCGTAGGGCACCGACGGCGCTGCGTTTCTGGGGGATTGGGAAGAGTGGAGAGCGGTGCGGGCATCTTCTCTCTACCCTCCCCTATCCCCCTTACCCGGGGAGGCAGAGAATGCGAGGCGGCATCATGGAAGCCGTGATCGGCGGGCGGCGAGTCGGCTGGAGAGAGCGAGGGGCGGGGCAGACCGTCCTGTTCGTTCACGGGTTCCCGTTCCACGGGGCGATGTGGGATGAACAGCTCGATCGGCTGCCGGATCGGTGGCGGTGGGTCGCGCCGGACCTGCGGGGGTTCGGCCGCTCGGAGCCGGGCGACGTCGCCGGGCCACTCACCATGGAGCGCCACGCCGACGACCTCGCCGAGCTGCTCGATCACCTGGAGGTGGAGCGCGCCACGCTGTGTGGATTGTCGATGGGCGGCTATGTGGCGTTCGCCTTCTGGCGCCGCCATCCGGAGCGCATCCACTCCCTCGTGCTGTGTGACACACGGTCGGCGGCCGATGATGAGGTCGCGCGGCGTGGGCGGGTGCAGGCGGCGATCCGGGTGAGACGCGAGGGGGCCGGGGCGGTGGCGGAGGAGATGATGCCGCGGCTGATCTCGGAGACCACGCGCCGCGAGCGACCGGAGGTCGAGGCACGGCTGCGCGCGATCATCGAATCGAATCCGCCGGAGTCGGTCGCCCGTGCTCAGGAGGGGATGGCAGAGCGGCCGGACTCGACGGCGCTCCTCCCGACGATCACCGTGCCGACGCTCCTCGTGGTCGGCACGGAGGATCCGATCTCACCGCCCGACGAGATGCGGGAGATGGCCGGGCGCATCCCCGACGCGCGGCTGCGGGTGATCGACGGCGCGGCCCACCTGCCGTGCATCGAGCGCCCCGAGGCGTTCAACCGCGAGCTGGTCCACTTCCTCGAGGCGACGACGGCGCACGGCGTCTGAGCCGCTGGCCGAGCGGCCATCCCACGTACACCCTCTCCATCACTCGCATCGGGTTGCGGCACTCCGGCGGCCCGATGCAATGACCTCGTCGAAGCTCGGGGCGCAATGGCGTTCCGCTGCGTCTCAACGGCGCGGCGGCCGGGCTATTCGCCCGCCGCCGCCACCAACTCGAGCTGGTCGTCGCCCGTGCCGTTCTCCGCGGCCTTGCCGTTCTTCCTGCCGTCCTTGCGCTCCTGGCCGCGGCGGTCCTTCGCCACGCGCGCGACCTCGATCACGCGGTCGCCACGGACCGGCTTGAGGAGCTGCCTGCCCTGGGTGGTGCGGCCCTGCTCGGGTACATCCTTCGCGGCGACGCGCGTCGCGCGGCCGCTGCCGGTCAGCAGCATCAGCTCATCGCCGGGGACGAGCTCCTTGGCGGCGACGAGTGTGCCGGTCGCCTTGGTCACCTTGAGCGTCACGCTGCCGAGCCCGCCACGGCGCTGGACCGGGTAGTCGGCCACGGGTGTTCGCTTGGCGAAGCCCTGCTCGGTCACGGTGCAGAGCGTCGCCTCGCGGCGCACGACGACCATCCCGACCACCTCGTCTCCCTTCTTGAGCCGGATCCCCTTCACGCCCTGCGCCACACGGCCCATGAGCGAAATGTCGGTCTCGGGGAAGCGGATCGCCTGCCCCTTCTTCGTCACCAGGACGACGTCGTTGATCCCATCAGAGAGCTGCACGTCGAGGAGTCGGTCGCCCTCGGCGAGCTTGATGGCCACGATGCCGTTGGCCTTGGCGTTGGCGAACTGGTCGAGTGCGGTGCGCTTGACCGTGCCGCCGGCGGTCAGGAAGACGAGCGATCTCTCGCTCGAGAACTCGTCGACCGCGACGAGTGAGGAGACGACCTGCTCGCGCTCCATCCCGAGGAGCTGCCAGAGCGGCCGGCCCCGGGTCGCGCCCTTCGATTCGGGGACCTCGTGCACCGGGATGGCGTATGCCTGCCCGTCATCGGTGAAGAAGAGGAGCGTGTCGAGCGTGCTCGCCACGAAGACGTGCTCGAGGAAGTCGTCCTCGTACTTGTCCATCCCGGCCACCGCCTTGCCACGCGAGACGCGGCGGCGGTAGAGCGAGATCGGAACGCGCTTGATGTAGCCCTCGTGACTGACGGTGATGACGACCTCCTCCTGGGCGACGAGGTCCTCGATCGAGAAGTCCTCCGCGCCGCCCTTGAGGATCGTCGTGCGCCGCGCGTCGCCGTACTTCTCGACGACCTCGTCGAGCTCGGCGATGAGCAGCTCGAGCTGCTTCTTCTCGCTCTTCAGCAGCTTCTCGAGACGGGCGATCTCCTTCTTCAGCGCCTTGAGCTTCTCGCGCAGTTCACGCGTCTCGAGCGCCGTCAGCTTGGCCAGACGCATGTTCAGGATCGCGTCCGCCTGCGTTTCGGAGAGCTTGAAGCGCTTCTGCAGCTTCGTGGAGGCGTCCTGCCGGTCCTTCGCCTTGCGGATCACCTCGATCACCTCGTCGATGTTGTCGACGGCGACGAGGAGCCCCTCGGTGATGTGCGCCTCGGCCCGTGCGCGCTCGAGCTCGTGCGTCGCGCGGCGGCGGATCACGTCCAGGCGATGGTCGCGGAAGCGCTCCAGGAACTCCTTGAGCGTGAGCTCGCGCGGCACGCCGCCGTCCAGCGCGAGCATGATCGCGCCGAACGTCGCCTGCAGGTACGTCTGCTTGTAGAGGAGATTGAGCACCGGCTGCGGCTTCACGCCGCGCTTCAGCTCGATGACGATGCGCATCCCGTCACGGTCCGACTCGTCGCGCAGGTCCGCGATGTCTTCCGTCTTGCGACGACGCACCAGATCCGCGATCTGCTCGATGACCCTCGACTTCGAGACGCCGTAGGGCAGCTCCGTCACCACGAGCTGCTCCTTGCCGCCGCGCTTCGCCTCCTTCTGGACCCGGGCGCGCATGATCATGCGGCCGCGGCCCGTGCGGTACGCGTCCCGGATCCCATCGACGCCCAGGATGAAGGCGCCCGTCGGGAAGTCAGGACCGGGGATGTGCTTGATCAGGTCGTCGACCGTGCACTCAGGATCCTTGACCAGATGGCGGATCGCGGCCGCGACCTCGCGCAGGTTGTGCGGCGGGATGTTCGTCGCCATCCCGACGGCGATCCCCGCGCTGCCGTTGACCAGCAGATTCGGCAGACGCGCGGGCAGGACCGTCGGCTCCTTGCGCTGGCTGTCGAACGTCTCGCTGAAGTCGACGGTGTCCTTCTCGATGTCGGCGAGAAGCTCCGTGGCCGGCGGGGCGAGCTTCGCCTCCGTGTAGCGGTAGGCCGCCGCGTTGTCGCCGTCGATCGAGCCGAAGTTGCCCTGACCGTCGATCAGCGGGTAGCGCAGCGAGAAGTCCTGCACCATCCGCACGAGGGAATCGTAGACCGCCGCATCGCCGTGTGGATGGTACTTACCGAGCACCTCACCGACGACCGCCGCACTCTTCTTGTACGGACGGTTCGGTGCGAGCCCGAGCTCGTGCATCGCGTAGAGGATGCGCCGGTGCACGGGCTTGAGCCCGTCGCGCACATCCGGCAGCGCCCGCTGCACGATCACACTCATCGAATAGTTGATGAAGGACTCCCGCATCTCGTCTTCGATGAGGCGCGGCAGAACCCGTTCGCGTCGCGTCGGCATCACCATCTTCGGCTGTTCTCCCGTGTGCGTCGTCGCGTGCTGTTCGTCGAGGGAATGATCCATTTCAAGTACCCGTCGGCGCCATGTATGTTCGGTGTTCCTTCGGTGTTCGCGCAAGGGGGGTGCGGCGAAACCGCAAGGCGCGTGCGCCGGCGGAGGTGGGGCTCAGGCGTCGGGGTCGAGGCCCTCGGCGCGGAGCAGTTCGGCGAGTTTCGCCCTGAGATGGTCGGGCGCGTTCGGCTGTCCGCGGGCGGCCCTGCGCAGCGTTTCCTGGAACGCGCGGGCGAAGCAGAGGTGCGGATAGCAGCTCTGGCAGAGCTCGAGGTGCTCGCGGATCGCCTCGGCGGACTCCGGTGTGAGTTCGCCGTCGAGGTACTCGTAGAGCCGGGCGGCGGCTTCGCGGCAGTTCGTCTTCTTCATCGGTCGCGTGGCCGGATGTAGCCGTTGTCTACGGCGTAGTCGTAGAGCGTCTTCTGGAGCAGGCGCCTTCCGCGGAAGAGGCGGCTCTTGATGGTCCCGACGGGGACGTCGAGGATCTCGGCGACCTCGGCGTAGGGCAGGCCTTCGAGGTCGCTCAAGACGACGGCGTGGCGGAACTCGTCGGGGAGCGCATCGATCGCCTCCAGGACGGAGTCGTCGATGATCTCGCGGAAGAAGTCGCCCTCGGGGTCGACATCGGCGGTGCCGGAGAAGACGGTGTTCTCTGCCGGATCCGCCCCCGCGGCTTCGCCCGTCCGGGCGGCCTGCTGCACGATCTCGTCATGGCGCACGGCGCGTTCCCGCTGCCTGAGGAAAGCGTTGCGGCATATGGTAAAGAGCCAGCTCTTGGCGCGGGTTCCCGGGGTGTACTGCTCCCAGGCGCGCCAGGCGCGCAGGAAGGTCTCCTGGGTGAGGTCCTCCGCTTCGGTCGGTGAGCCGGTCAGGCGCAGCGCGAATCGGTAGACCGCATCCAGGTGCGGCAGAGCTTCGGCTTCGAACGACGTCTTGCGGTCCATGAACTGGGGGATCGAGCTTCGTACGTGGTCCGTGCCACCCGCACGATCGACGCGGTGTGCGCGGCCCACGGCCGTGCCTTCCCTACCCCGGGTGCCGGTCGGGGTTGCGAGCGCGGTTACAGTTGCGCGCACAGAGTACGAGCGGAGTCGGTCGCGGTCAACCGCGCGCGATCAAGGTGCGCATCTGCTCCACCCTGGCCTCGCTCTCTCGGGTCAGCAGACGCTCTTCCAGCTCGGCGAACCCCGATCGCGGGATCGTGTGTGCGATGCGCCCGTCTTCGAGGACGTGGATCTGGTCGCAGGCGCGGGTGAGCGATTCGAGGATGTGGGAGGTCACGAGCACGATCCGGCCCGAATCCGCCAGGCTCCGGAGCAAGTGCCCCAGCAGCAGATTGCTCTCCAGGTCCAGACCATTCATCGGCTCGTCCAGCAGCATGACCGGACGCCCGAGCGAGAGGGTGGCCAGGAGCGCGAGCTTCTTTTTCATCCCCGCGGAGTAGCCATCCACGTATCGATCCAGTGGAAGCTCGAAGATCGGCGCCCATGCGTCCGGATCGAAGTCCGGAGAGCGGGCCTGGAAGATGCGCAGGTACTCGCGCCCGGTGATCTTCGGGTAGAAGTGGTTCTCCATCGGGAGGTACGCCAGCTCCCGTGCCGTGGGCCTCTTCCCGTCCAGCGTGATCGTGCCCTCCCGAGCCCGGATGAAGCCGTAGATCGTCTCCAGGACCGTCGTCTTGCCTGCGCCGTTCCGCCCCACGAGGCCGTGGACCTGTCCGGGCGCAAGCTCCAGGTCCAGCCCGGAGATCACGGTCCTGGAGCCATAGCCGACGCTCAGGCGTTCGATCGAGAGCATGTCAGGTGCTCGACTGGAAGGCATGGAGGTGTGGATCGAGGTTTCGCATGGCCAGACGCCACAACCGGAAGAGGAGGAAGGCCGCGACCGGAG